>CAKRTP010000085.1 GCA_934402155.1 uncultured Blautia sp.
CAAAGAAGATCGAATTCGTAAATTCTGACTTCAAGAAAGATGGCGCAGATTCCAGACAGACACTTATCTGCGACTGATACCTGGCATGACCAGTTGGGGAGTTTTACTTGAAATTCCTACTGTTTAATATTATAATCAAAATGATTGATAAAAGTTCGGAAATGAATACCGATAATATTTAAGGAGGAGTCAATTATGATTACCTGGAACAATCTGGATACACTTGCTTCTTTTAAGGAACTCGAAGGAGTAAAAAAAGTAAACCTTGCAGAAGTTATGGCAGGAGAGAACGGCGCAGAACGTGTAAAGAATTACAGCGTTCCGATGGCAGAGGGATTTGCTTATAACTTTGCAGCAAAACAGGTAGACGACGAAGTGCTGGAAGGACTTAAGAAACTGGCTGAGGAAGCACAGCTTACAGAGAAATTCGAAGCTCTTTACAATGGAGAAGTGATCAACACAGGAGAGAAACGTCTTGTTCTTCATCATATGACACGTGGACAGCTTGGAAACGCAGTAGAAGCTGACGGAGCTGACAAGAGAGCTTTCTATGCAGAACAGCAGAAGAGAATTGCAGAATTTGCAGATAAGGTTCATGCCGGAGAAATCACAAATGCAGCTGGTGAGAAATTTACAACAGTTGTTCAGATCGGTATCGGCGGAAGTGACCTTGGTCCTCGTGCAATGTATCTTGCACTTGAGAACTGGGCAAAGAAAAACGGCAAATTCAAAATGGAAGCAAAATTCATCAGCAACGTAGATCCTGATGATGCAGCAGCAGTCCTGAACTCTATTGATGTTGCACATTCCATTTTTGTACTGGTTTCCAAATCAGGAACAACTCTTGAAACTCTGACAAATGAGTCCTTTGTAAAAGATGCTCTTAAGAATGCAGGTCTGGATGCATCCAGACATATGATCGCAGTTACAAGTGAGACATCACCTCTTGCAAAGAGCGATGATTATCTTGCAGCATTCTTTATGGATGATTATATCGGAGGACGTTATTCTTCCACATCTGCTGTAGGTGGTGCTGTATTATCTCTGGCATTTGGACCGGAAGTATTCGCACAGTTCCTTGATGGAGCAGCAGCAGAGGACAAGCTTGCAACAAACAAAGATGTAATGCAGAACCCGGCTATGCTGGATGCGCTGATCGGTGTTTATGAGCGTAATGTACTTGGATACCCAAGCACTGCAGTTCTTCCATATTCTCAGGCACTGAGCCGTTTCCCGGCACATCTTCAGCAGCTTGATATGGAATCCAATGGTAAATCTGTAAACCGTTTCGGTGAGCCTGTAGACTATGTGACAGGACCGGTGATCTTTGGTGAGCCAGGAACCAACGGACAGCATTCCTTCTATCAGCTTCTGCATCAGGGAACAGATATTGTACCGCTTCAGTTCATCGGATTCAGAAACAGCCAGATCGGTACAGATGTAGTGATCCAGGACAGCACAAGCCAGCAGAAGCTCTGCGCTAATGTTGCTGCTCAGATTGTAGCATTTGCCTGTGGTAAAGAGGATGAAAACCGTAATAAGAACTTTGAGGGAGGACGTCCGTCAAGCATCATTATCGGTGATCAGCTGACACCGGAAGCTCTTGGTGCACTTCTTGCACACTTTGAGAACAAGGTTATGTTCCAGGGATTCCTGTGGAATGTAAACAGCTTTGACCAGGAAGGTGTACAGCTTGGTAAGGTTCTTGCAAAACGTGTACTTGCTCATGAAACAGATGGTGCACTTAAAGTATTCAGTGATCTTCTGAATATCTAAGCATAATATAAAAAGTATAAGAACAGCCCTGCAGTGTAATTGATATGCTGCAGGGCTGTTTTTGTGCATTTGGATAAAATGTACAGATTCTGACCGGCTTTTTGTGACATCATGCGTATTTACAACTGCGGATGAGAGGGTGTATAATACCATAAAAGTGAAACCGATTACACATATATACGCGATAATACATGTGTAACATATGAAATACACATATTAATCAAATGATAATGATACCATAAATATGAAAATGTAAGTAGAATTACAAAACTGTTTGCAGGTAGATCGAAGTATTTTTGCCGGAAGCCAGAGATGGACAAGGTAAAGCCGAAAAATAACAGGAGGTCAGAAATGAGTGCATTAACAGGCATACTTGCCGCAGAACTGAGAAAGATCGAAGAAACCGCAGCAATGGACAGAGAACTTCAGAAACAGCGTCTTACCCATCATCTGATGCCGCCGACAGGATGGCTGAATGATCCGAACGGATTATGTTATTTTAAAGGAAGATATCATGTGTTTTTTCAGTATGCACCGTTTAATGCAGAAGGAGGTCTGAAGCTCTGGGGGCATTATTCGAGCGAAGACCTGGTTTCCTGGAGATATGAGGGAGTTCCATTGTATCCGGACAGCAGCTATGACTGTCATGGGGTATACTCCGGTTCAGCGATAGTGGAGGATGAGAAATTACATCTTTTTTTTACAGGAAACGTCAAAATGGACGGGGACTATGATCACATTAACAACGGGAGGGAAGCCAGTACCCTTCATGTAGAGAGTGAAGATGGGATACATTTTGGCGTAAAAGAGGTAGCAGTTGATTATCAGGAGTATCCGGAAACTTATACCCGTCATGTCAGAGACCCGAAAGTATGGAAAGATAAGGATAATTATTTTATGGCACTTGGCGGACGCAAAAAGAATGACCAGGGAGCTGTACTGATCTACAGATCAGAGAATCTCAAAAACTGGAGTTATGACAGAGAAATTACCACAGAAGAACCATTTGGATATATGTGGGAATGTCCGGATGTATTTGAAATAGAGGGACAGCAGGTGCTGTCAATTTCACCACAGGGGCTGAAACGTGAAGAGTACAGATTTCAGAACATCTATCAGTCAGGATATTTTCTGATGAAGGATGAAATAGCAGATGTGAAAGAGTTTCAGGAATGGGATATGGGATTTGACTTTTATGCACCGCAGACATTTGAGGATGTAAAAGGAAGGAGGATCCTGATCGGCTGGATGGGACTTCCGGATGCTGAGGATGAATATACGAATCCAACAGTTGAAAAAGAGGGCTGGCAGCACTGTCTGACTGTTCCGCGGGAAATCAGACTGCATAACGGAAGGCTGTATCAATATCCTGTAGAAGAAATCAAGAGACTTCGTGGAAGAAGCTGCAGGATAGATGAGACACAGGAAAATGTCGAAACATGCAGACCGTTTGAACTGGATATGAAGCTGGATGCGGAAAAGCTCAGAGTGGCTGTAGGAACAGAGCTGATACTGGAAGCAGATGGATCGAAAGTTTGCTTAAATTTGTCCGAAGAAGCTGGTGCAGGTCGAAAACAGCGTAATGCGATTATTCCCTCAGGAAGGTTAAAAGAGATCCGTATGCTTGTGGATACAACAGCAGTGGAAATTTATCTGAATCATGGAGAAGTTGTTTTTTCTACAAGATATTATCCGGAAAAAATGTCACAGATCGTAAAACTGGAGGCAGAAAAATTTCAGGGATACATTTATGATTTGAAGGAAATGACAGGAATAAAATAAAGACAAGAATGATAAGAAGGGTGTTATGCAGGAAGAATGTATAGCACCCTTTTTGTGTAATAGGAAATTACTGCGTAATGTTCCTATTACACAAAACGCTCCGCGAGGATGCGACCAGATGCATGTGGAATATGTCTGCTAAAGCAGACTGCATCTGGCGCGCAAAGCGTAACAAGTCCCTTAAAGATTGAGGGATTCAGGGAGTTTGAAGCGGACTTGTCCGCTTTGTTATCAGTAAAAAGCACAAAGTGAACAGTGATAAATTTTCTAAAAATTCTCTTAAAAGGAGTCAGAATAGTGGTAATTGGCAGTCGATTGTGATAAAATAATCTACAGTGACATTTCAAAAAAGGGAGAGTCATAATATTTATAATTTGATATTGAGGTAAGAATAGTTGATTTTAGAACACAAAAAAATTCAAAACCTCAGTGATTTTTTTACAGAGTTGGGGAAGCGCAGGGAAAAGGGAGTATATTTTTATCGAATCAATGGGTATTCTGAGGAAATTGGAAAATTTCTGTATGACTATTATGATGCTGCAAGGAAGAGCGGCGTGATCATTGAAGGTAAGATACCAAATCCTACAGAGGGGAATCTGGCTTATTACTATGAAATGATGGGAAATGATTTTCAGCTCAGCATGGGTTTTATTATGTCAAGTCTGAAAAAATGGCTTCCGAGGATGAACCGTTCACAGAATGAAAATGTGGCTGCTTCCATTTACGATTCACTGGAGGAACTGAGAAGATCAGGTAAAACAGAAAATATGCTCAGGAATGCATATATCAAGTTTATGTGCTGGCTCTATTATAAATTTGAGCGAATTGTAAACCAGCTGGGGATGGAATGCCTTCCAAAGATTTTATATGTTGGTTCAATCAGTAATTATGAGCTTTTGCTGATTTCTGTTCTTTCCAATGCAGGATGTGATGTGGTTCTGGTACAGCCATCGGGAGATGAAGCATATCTGAAGCTTGATCCGTACTCACTGAGATCAGACAGGTATGGAGGTGAGAAGCTCAGAGAGATTCCATCCGATTTTTCACTCAGGAAACTGCGGGAGGATATTGAGAAAGCTGCACAGAATCAGAAGATATTTGGTTCGGGAAATGGGTTTATCAACTGCACAAATGCATGGATCGAGGGCAGTGGTCTTACAGATATTCTTAAGAAACCGGAAGCAAGGGGTGACAGAGAGGATTTCTTTTATAACTGTTATCTTCGAATCAATGGAGTGGAAGATAAACTCACTTATGCGAATGAGCTGTATCAGTTTTATCTGGAACTCAGAAATCAGAAGAGACCGACTGTTATTGTCAATGGCAGTATTCCAAATCCGACGACAGATGAGATCATGAAGATCCGCAGAACCAATTATACAGGAGCAGGGCAGATGATCGCGGATCTTGAGAAGAATATACAGTATCCGGCAAGCAGTGTTCTGCAGGCGGTGTTCTGCAGAGCTTTTGAGGAAGTCATGAAACAGGAGGCGAACGAGCCGGGAATCAGCCTTAACAGACTGATGAATAAGGGTGTATATCTTCTGTGCTGGATAAAAAGATATCAGGATCAGCTGTTTAAAAACTGGAAGAAAAAAGACATAAGTTGTTTTATTCATATGGGAGTGTGCCAGAATATAAATGAAGTACTCTTTATGAAATTTTTGGCGAGAGTACCGTCGGATGTTCTGATTCTGAACCCGGATCGGAATGAACAGATTATACTTGAGGATTCACTTCTGTATGAAATAAATTATGACACCTCTATGGTACTAAAAAGATTTCCGGAACAGAACGCACAGCTTCATATAGGAACTGCAGCGTATCACGCAGAGCGGGAACTGGATACGCTGATGTACAATGATTCTGTGATATTCCGGGATCAGCAGTTTGCACAGGCAAATACCATATCGCTGCAGACCATGGACCGGGAGATCAAACTTCTCTGGAATACAGAGATAAAATATCGTCCTAATTTCAGTACAGTTGACGGAGTTGTAAATCTGCCGGTCATTTTTTCAAAAATATCAGGGGTGAAGGATCAGAAAACAGAAGATTACTGGATTTCCATCAAGCAGCTGATGACACCGGAAACAGTGGTGATCGATCATCCGCCGTTTTTTACATCCACATCACCGAACCCGATCAAAATGTATGCGGCAGAATTTTTTAAAAACGGAAAACTGCAGCGAAGAAAGATAAAAACTCATCCGGCATATCCATACGGATTTCTCAGAGAAGAAATGCAGGATTATATCCTGGATAAGCTGGAGACAATGATAGAACAGAGGCTGATCAGGGGAACTTTTGAAAACGGAACAGAATATACAATAATTTCTGTTGCGCTCAATCTTCCAAAACAGGTGACCCGTCTGATACAGAATTTTGATTTTACAAAAAAGAATCCAAAAATGATATATATTAATACATCAGAAGTACTGATCACGCTTGAGGATTCTATTTATACAGCTTTCTTGAACCTGCTGGGGTTTGATGTACTCTTTTTCATCCCGACAGGTTATAACATGGATAATCATTTTAACCAGAAATTAATGGAAGAACATCAGGCAGGGAATTATATGTATGATCTGCAGATTCCTGACTGGAATACGATTTCATTAACAGTACGCACGTCATGGCGTGACAGAATATTCAGGAAGGGGTAGAGGTATGGGAATTGATTTTGGCAAGGCAGCATCACCGGTATCTCCGGCGGGATCCGCAGGCACGGAGATCGAGACAGTAAAGCCATATGACATTATGGAAGACAGGAAACAGATGAATGAAACACTGGTAAATTCCGATGAGGTAGATGCACTTGTAAGTACAATTGAGGTAAATAATCTGGAAACGATTGTTTGTTTTGGTGCAGAGGCAGCAGAGGAGATAGCAAAGGCATCTGACATTGTTCTGAACAGTATGAGTATGAGTCAGCTGGACGAGTCCAGTGAAATGCTTAATTCACTGTCGAAGATCATGTCAAAGTTTGATCCGAGTGAACTCAAGGAAAACACAGGGTTATTTAACAAGCTGTTTGGAAATATGAAGAAGCAGCTTGAAAAAATCCTTGATAAATATCATACAATGGGAGAGGAAGTGGACAAAATCTATGTTCAGCTCCGTGAGTATGAAGGTGAGATCAAACAGTCCAACCGCAAGCTGGAGCAGATGTTTGATGCGAATGTTGATTATTATCATCAGCTTGTAAAATATATTCTTGCCGGTGAGCAGGGGTGTCGGGAACTGGAAGCTTATATCGCACAGCGGCAGGCAGACTTTGAGGCAACAGGAGATAATTCGATCCAGCTTGAACTGGCAGGGCTGAATAATGCATTGATGATGCTTGAGCAGCGTACACAGGATCTTCGTGTTGCAGAGAATATTGCGATACAGTCTATTCCGATGATCAAAACAATGGCCTACAGCAATATGAATCTGGTAAGAAAAATAAATTCCGCATTTATTGTTACTCTTCCGGTGTTTAAGCAGGGACTGGCACAGGCAGTTATGCTCAAGCGTCAGAAGATCCAGGCAGAAGCTTTGTCGGAGCTTGACAAGAAGACAAATGAGATGCTGATCAAGAATGCACGTAATACAGTAGAGCAGTCCAAGATGACGGCCAGACTTGCAAGTGGAAGTTCTGTCAAGATCGAGACCCTGGAAACCACATGGAGAACAATCGTCAACGGCATCGAGGAAACTAAGAACATTCAGGAAACAGCCAGAAAACAGAGGATTGACGATGCAGCCCGCCTTGATAACATCAAGCAGGAGTTTCTCAAAACCTATGGTGGAGCGGGCAAATAAAGCATGTATAAATAATCCAACATCAAAGTATAAAGGAGGAAATAATTATGCCAATCAATTTATCAAAAGGACAGAAAGTAGATCTTACAAAAGGAAATCCGGGATTAAAGAATATCATGGTAGGTCTTGGCTGGGATGTCAATGCATTTGA
>CAKRTP010000086.1 GCA_934402155.1 uncultured Blautia sp.
GCAGTTCAGGGTGTTGAAGAAGAAACAGGTCTGGTACTTAACAGCTATACAACGGTTGTTGATGCAAAGAAATGCAAAATGTATATGAGAAACTTTGGTGAGTTTTTTAATAATCAGGTAGAATATGCCGGTGCAATCATTATGAGCCGTACGGATATCGTAGATGAAGCAAAAGCTCAGGCTGCAATGGAACTTCTTCGTGAGATCAACCCGAAAGCAGCTATTATTACTACACCGATCGAAAAACTGGAGGGTGCAAAGATCCTGGAGGTTATGGAACATCCGGTATCACTGGAGCAGGAAATGATGGAAGAAGAAGTATGCCCGGAATGCGGACATGTTCATGAGCACGGTCATCACCATCACGATCATGAGGAGCATGAGCATCACCATCATGACCATGAGTGCGGATGCGGCCATGACCACGATCATGAGGAGCATGAGCATCACCATCACGACCATGAGTGCGGATGCGGCCATGACCACGATCATGAGGAGCATGATCATCACCATCACGACCATGAGTGCGGATGCGGCCATGACCACGATCACGAGGAGCATGATCATCATCATCACGATCATGAATGCGGATGTGGACATGATCACCATGATCATCACCATCATCATGCAGATGAGGTATTTACAAGCTGGGGACGTGAGACAATTAAGAAATATACAAGAGAAAATCTTGAGAAAATTCTTGAGACTCTGTCAGAGACAGAAGAATATGGAATTATTCTTCGTGCAAAGGGAATGCTTCCGGCAGAAGACGGAACATGGATCTACTTTGATATGGTTCCGGAAGAAACAGAGATCCGCGAGGGAGCACCGGAATATACAGGACGTCTCTGCGTGATCGGTTCAAAACTCAAAGAGGATAAACTGGCCGAACTTTTTGGCCTGTAATAACGGAGGAACATACAGACAATGGAAGAAATCAAAGTGCCGATTTATTTAATGACAGGTTTCCTTGAAAGTGGAAAGACTTCTTTTCTGAATTTTACTATTCAGCAGGATTATTTTCATACAGACGGAAAAACTCTTCTGATTCTCTGTGAAGAGGGAGAAGAAGAATACGATGAGGCTGCACTGAAAGCAAACAATACTATTGTGGAAATTATCGAAAATAAAGAGGATTTTACCACCGAAAGACTGGTTGCCATGGATATTCTTCATCAGCCGGAACGTGTTATCATCGAATACAATGGAATGTGGCTTGTGAGTGATTTCGAAAAAATGCAGCTTCCACAGGGCTGGGGAGTAGAACAGCAGATCACCTGTGTAGATGCCAGTACTTTCCAGATGTATATGGCAAACATGAAATCCATTTTTATGGATATGATAAGAAACAGTGATATGGTTATTTTTAATCGCTGTAAGGAGGACGATCCACTCCCGACATATCGTCGTGGAATCAAGGTTGCGAACCAGAGAGCAGAAGTTATCTTTGAAGATGAAGAAGGTGAACTTGGAGATATTTTCCAGGACGAAATGCCATTTGATATAAATGCACCGGTAATTGATATTCTGCCTGAAGATTATGGTATCTGGTTTGTAGATGCTATGGATCATCCGGAAAATTACGAAGGAAAAACTGTTAAATTTAAAGCCAGAGTCATGAAGCCGCGTGGAATGGGAAGTAAATTTTTTGTTCCGGGACGTACTGCAATGACCTGCTGTGCAGATGATACGACTTTTCTTGGATATGTATGCAAGAGTGCCTATGCACCGAAACTGGCACCGGGAGAATGGGTAGAGGTCACTGCAAAAGTTGGTGTGGAGAGAAGAAACGAATATCAGGGAGAAGAAGGAATTGTTCTTTATGCAGATCATGTAGAGGTCTGCGAACCGCTGGCAGATGAGATGGTTTATTTTAACTGAAATAATTAAGTGAGGAAATTTGAATGTATCTTATTGTAGGTTTGGGAAATCCCGGAAGGCAGTATGAAGCAACACGCCATAATATGGGATTTGATGTAATTGATAAACTGGTAGAAGAATACCAGATTCCCCAGGGTGGTGTGAAGTTTAATGCTATGTATGGAAAGGGGATCATCGGAGGACAGCCGGCTCTTCTTATGAAACCTTTGTCCTATATGAATCTCAGTGGAGGTCCGGTTCGGGAAATGGCAAACTACTTTAAAATCGATCCGGAGACCGAGATGATTGTTATCTACGATGACATTGATCTGGATCCGGGACAGCTTCGTATCCGAAAGAAAGGCAGTGCCGGAGGACATAATGGGATAAAAAATATTATTCAGGAGCTTGGCACGCAGAAATTTGTTCGTATTAAAGTTGGCGTAGGTGCCAAACCACAGGGATGGGATCTTGCTGACTATGTTCTCGGCAGATTTGGAAAGGAAGAGCGAAAACTCGTTGATGAGGCACAGGAACGGGCTTGTAAGGCGGTGGAACTGATTTTGTCAGATGGTCCGGATGCTGCCATGAATGTATACAACAAGAAACCGGAGGTTGTATGAAAACATTTTTGCATCCTCTGCAGAATCTTGCAGAGATGGAAGCAATATGCAGACAGGCAAAAAATAATCGTGGAATACTGGAGATCAGTGGTTGTATGGAGTCCCAGAAAGCTCATTTTATGTATGGGCTTTCCGGGCTTTTTCCATCTCGCCTGATCCTGGCAGAGGATGAGCGGTCAGCGAAAGATCTGTACGAAGATTATCGTTTTTATGATAAAAATATTTATTATTATCCAGCAAAAGACCTGCTCTTTTTTCAGGCAGATATTCATGGTAATCTTTTGATTCGACAGAGAATGCGGGTCATCAAAGCTCTGTTGGAGCAGAAGGAGAATATTACAGTTGTAGCCAGCATAGATGGCTGTATGGATTATCTCCAGCCACTTGAAAAAATCAAAAAACAGCTGCTTCATTTTCGAAATGACAGTACGCTGGATATGGATAAGCTCAAAGATGCACTTGTTCATATGGGATATGAGCGTGTGGGACAGGTGGAAATGCCGGGACAGTTTTCTGTTCGTGGCGGAATCGTGGATATTTATTCTCTTACAGAGGAGAATCCATGGAGAATAGAACTATGGGGAGATGAGATTGATTCTATCCGTACGTTTGATTCACAGAGCCAGCGTTCTCTGGAAAATCTTGAAGAGATCATTATTTATCCGGCAGCAGAACAGCCGACAGAAAAAAACGGCATTTCTTTCCTTGATTATTTTTCAGAAAAAAACAGTATGATATTCCTGGATGAACCTAATCGTCTGGAAGAAAATGCAAAAGCAGTAGAAACAGAATTTCGTCAGAGCTGTGAAAATCGTCAGAAGAAAGGTGAGGGAAATCTTTCGCAGAACTGGATATGCAGCTGGGAAAATCTGAAGCATAAACTGAACAGCCGGAACTGCATTTCTGTATCTCTGATGGAACCCAAGAGAGCAGACTGGAAGATTACAGAGCACTTTAATCTGACAGTGAAATCTGTGAATTCTTATCAGAGCAGTTTTGAACTTCTGGTCAGGGATCTTAAACAGTACAAAAAACAGGGATATCAGATCGTGCTTCTTTCAGGTGCGCGAACCAGGGCAGAGCGTCTTGCAAAGGATTTGCAGGATGAAGGCTTAAGTGCTTTCTATGGGCAGGATTTTGACCGCATACTGGCTCCTGGAGAGATTATGGTGGCATATGGCCATGCCCGGAAAGGTTTTGAGTACCCTCTTATTAAATTTGCAGTTATCACAGAAACTGATATTTTTGGAAAAGAACAGAAGAAACGAAAGAAAAAGAAAGAATATAACGGAAAAAGGATCCAGGATTTTTCAGAGCTCTCTATCGGAGATTTTGTAGTTCATGAAAAACATGGACTGGGAATCTATCGAGGTATCGAAAAGGTAGCGGTGGATAAGGTAGCAAAGGACTACATCAAGATTGAATACCGTAATGGAAGTAATCTGTATATTCTTGCTACTCAGCTGGATGCACTGCAGAAATATGCCGGTTCAGAAACGGCAAAGCCGCCGAAGCTGAATCGTCTTGGTGGTCAGGAATGGAAAAAAACAAAATCCCGTGTTAAAGGTGCTGTTCAGAATATTGCAAAAGAACTGGTGGAACTTTATGCTGTCCGTCAGGAAAAAGAAGGATATGTCTGTGGACCGGATACAGTATGGCAGAGGGAGTTTGAAGAGATGTTTCCTTATGAGGAAACAGAAGACCAGCTTGCTGCGATCGAAGATACAAAGAAAGATATGGAGAGCACCAAGATCATGGATCGCCTTGTTTGCGGAGATGTCGGATATGGTAAGACTGAGGTTGCTCTTCGTGCGGCATTTAAAGCCGTTCAGGAGAGTCGTCAGGTTGTTTATCTGGTACCGACGACTATTCTTGCTCAACAGGTTTATAATACTTTCATACAGAGAATGAATGAATTTCCGGTTCGAGTGGATCTTTTGTGTCGTTTTCGTACTCCATCCCAGCAGCAGAAGACAATTGCTGATCTGAAAAAAGGACAGGTTGACATAATTGTAGGAACACACAGAGTTTTATCAAAAGAT
The DNA here is from genome assembly GCA_934402155.1 of uncultured Blautia sp. Classification (GTDB taxonomy): domain Bacteria; phylum Bacillota; class Clostridia; order Lachnospirales; family Lachnospiraceae; genus Blautia_A. The sequence continues at coordinate 4,526 of CAKRTP010000086.1, forward strand.
GTTACATTCAAAAATCTGGGGCTGCTGATCATTGATGAGGAACAGCGTTTTGGTGTTGTCCATAAGGAAAAAATCAAACAACTTAAGAAAGACGTAGATGTGCTGACATTGACGGCAACTCCGATTCCGCGAACGCTTCATATGAGTATGATCGGAATTCGTGATATGAGTGTTCTGGAGGAACCGCCAATGGACAGGGTTCCGATCCAGACCTACGTTATGGAATATGACGAAGAAACTGTCAGGGAAGCAATTAACAGAGAACTTCGAAGAGATGGACAGGTTTATTATGTATATAACAGGGTAAATGATATTGCAGATGTGGCAGCACGTCTTTCAGAACTGGTTCCGGATGCGAGAGTTGATTTTGCACATGGACAGATGAGCGAGAGGGAACTTGAGGCGGTCATGTACTCGTTTATCAATGGAGAGATCGATGTGCTAGTTTCTACAACGATCATAGAGACAGGGCTTGATATTTCGAATGTAAACACCATGATCATTCATGATTCCGATCGATACGGGTTATCACAGCTCTATCAGCTCAGAGGAAGAATCGGGCGTTCCAACCGTACGGCGTATGCGTTTCTGATGTACCGCAGAAACACGATGCTCAAAGAGACGGCAGAGAAACGACTGTCTGCGATTCGTGAATACACAGATCTTGGAAGCGGATTCAAGATTGCCATGCGTGATCTTGAACTTCGTGGAGCAGGAAATATTCTTGGAGCAGAGCAGCATGGTCACATGAATGCAGTTGGATATGATCTTTACTGCAAGATGCTCAGTGAAGCAGTCAAGGAAGCAAAAGGAATCCATACGATGGAAGACTTTGAGACAACGATAGATCTGAATATGGATGCTTTTATACCGGACACCTATATCAGTAATGAGTATCAGAAACTGGATATTTACAAAAGAACGGCAGGTATTGAGACAGCACAGGATTATGATGATATGCTGGAAGAACTTCTGGACCGTTTTGGGGAACCGCCGAAGGCTGTACTGAATCTTCTGACGATCGCCCGGATCAAGGCACTTGCACACAGAGGATATGTGACGGAAATCAAACAGACCGGAAAAGATATGAAAATTACGCTGTATGAACGTGCGAAATTAAACCCGGCCGGCTTTCCGGAATTGATGCAGAAGTACAGACGGGGACTGCAGTTTAAGAATGAACAGGAACCAAAATTTATTCTGACACCGGTTGGAAATATTTTGACAGCACTTACCGATTTTCTGAATGAACTGGAAAATCTGGCGGAGGAATAAAACCCGGTTAAAGATGAACTGGATAAAAACGTGTTGATTTTGTGAAAAAATATCGTTTCTTATGGATTATCCTTGCCCTGAAAGGGAAAAAAGTTTATACTCATATTTATTAATTGAAAGTTATTGCTTACAGGCAATTATGGAGGAAACTATGAAAGAAATGACAAAGAAAACAGCCGTTGTTGCTATGGCAGGTATTATGGCAGCAGGAATGCTTACCGGATGTGGTGAAAAAAAATTAGACGGAAATAAGACGGTTGCTACAGTAGATGGAACGGAGATTCCTCTTGGAGTTGTAAGTCTTTCTGTCAGAGAGGGTCAGATGCAGGCAGAAGCTATGTACAGAAGCTTTATGGGAAGCTCTGATGTCGCTATCTGGGATACAGAGGCAGAGGAAGGTAAGACATATGGAGAACAGGCTGTAGAGCAGTCACTCAAAGATGTTGAACTTATGTACATCATGAAATCAAAGGCTGCAGACTATGATGTGGAACTGACAGATGAGGATGAGGAGGCAATTGCAGAAGCAGCGGCCTCATTTATGGAAGCAAACTCTGACGAAGCAATTGCAGATCTGGCAGTTACAGAAGAGCAGGTTAAAACTTATCTGGAACTTCAGACTTACAAACAGAAAATTCATGATCCAATCATTGCAGATGTAGACAAGAATGTTTCTGATGAGGAAGCGCAGCAGTCTTCTTTTGAATATGTCAGTGTCAGCACAGCAGATTTAAGTGATGATGAAATCAAAGAGAAGAAGGAAGATGCACAGAAGATCCTGGATGGCCTTAAGGCAGATCCGGATGGAGATTTCAGTGAAATTGCCAAATCTGTAGATGATTCCTATTCTTCACTGAGCGGTACTTTTGATGCAAACGAGACCAGCGAGGATGAGGACACAGATGACGAAGATTCAGATGATGACAGCAGTTCTTACAGCGGTACTTATCCGGAGGAAGTGATCGATGTTCTTCGGACACTTGATGATGGAGAGGTTGCTTCCGATATCATCGAGACAGATACAGCATATTATGTTGTAAAATTGGACAAGAAAGATGATGAGGAAGCAACAGAGACCAAGAAAGAAAGCATTATCTCCACAAGAGAGCAGACTCTGTATACAGATACTACTGAGCAGTGGATGGATGACGCAGACATCAAAGAAGAAAAGAAAGTTCTCAAGACTCTTAAAGTAACGGACAATCATAAATATGTTGCACCGACTGCAACACCAGCTCCTACAGAGGAAGCTGCTGAAACAACAGAAGATACTGAGGTAACAGAGACACCGGAAGCAGACGCTACTGAGACTCCGGAGGTGACAGAGGCAGCAAGTGCTACAACAACACCGGAGGCGACTGAGGCAGCAAGTGCTACAACAACACCAGAAGCTACGGAAGCACCTTCCTACAGTACAGACACATCTCTGACAGTCAAAGACGGAGATACTGTAAACATTGATTATGTAGGTAAGATCGATGGAACAGCATTCGACGGTGGAAGCACTGATGGAAAGGGAACAGACCTTGTGATCGGTTCCGGAAGTTATATTGATGACTTTGAAGATCAGCTTGTAGGAGCTCATCCAGGAGATAAGGTAGAAGTAACCGTAACTTTCCCGGATGACTACGGCGCAGCAGATCTTGCCGGAAAAGAAGCAGTATTTGATGTTACTGTGAATGGAATTTATGAATAAAAAACTGTAAAAATC
>CAKRTP010000087.1 GCA_934402155.1 uncultured Blautia sp.
TCAAACGGCTGTCCTTTTGCCAGAAGATATGTCTTAACATTATCAATCTGTCGTTCCAGATCATCTTTTTGTTTATGACTGGAAACACGACAATATCCAATTGTAATGCGGTTTTTAGGCTTTACATTTATTACCTGGTTGAGTTGCTCATCAGAATAATATCTATAGCCACTTACTGTAGTATGATGCGGATGAAGTTTTCCATTGGCATCCCAATTTCGTAATGTCTGGGCAGATACGCCTATAATTTTTGAAAATTCATGTATAGAATAATATTTACTCAAAGCATCAACTCCTTTCAATAATATTCTACTCTAATATCTTATAAAGCTCAACATGTTCTTATATGATTTTATAATTTATGTTTAACTGTTAATAACCTCCAGATACACTTTTTCTGATAAATTTTTCGTAACTGTTCAGTACTTTCACAGTTTCTCTTATTTTCTACTGTGATTATACTCTATTTCTCACTCATTGACAACCACCACAAAAGTGTTACACTGTGAGTAACAAGGAGTAATTTATGACAGATTATGAACAGATCTTTCTCTCTTCCGGGCAGGAGAAACAGAAACTTACCATTGCCCTGAAACGTTTTTCCGAAACTGAGGAAACCGACTGGCAGAATCGCTATCAGACCTATCTGCGTACGAGATTCCGCCCCGCCATGACAGAGCTGATCCGCAATGGTGATCTGGAACGTATCCGCAAATTATGCAGTTTTGCCACATTGACTGCACCTGCACTGGAACAGTTTATCCAGGAGGCCTCCACTTCCGGACAGACAGAAATCCTCACATTTCTTCTCCGGTTAAAAAAGGACTCCTTCGGCTTTCATGACAAAGAATTTTCCCTTTAAAAACAAATAAGGAGGCGGCTCGGGAAACTGACAGTCCAGGCAGATTCCCGTGCCCGGTGATATCATATGGAGCCATTTAATGATCCTACTCTCTATCAGAAAATCTGGGAACTGACACGTGAACAGCTCTCTGTAAAATATCCTTTTTTCCGAAAACTTCTGTGGAATTTTTCCTTTCAGGAATCAAAAGATACCCAGACAGCAGGAACAGACGGCAAAATCATCTATTTTAACCCTGATTTCCTGCTGAAAAGCTTCCGGGAATCTTCCTCACAGCTGGAAGAACTTTTTCTGCACATGCTGTATCACTGCCTTTTCCTTCACCCTGTTATGGATGTACCACCAGATTCCACACTTTGGGATCTTGCCTGCGATACTGCAGTTCAGAGGATTCTTCAAAATAAAAAAGAAGTACATGATCCGATGAAGATCTATCAGGAATTTTTTATCCGGAATTCATCCGATCAGACAGTTCCTGCTGCCTCTGTTTCCGGATCGCCGGAAATCCCTGCACCGGATGACCACCATTTCTGGAAGTACGTCAGCCGGGAGCAGTTTCTTGAAACAATCCAGGAGACTATTGCCGGCATGTCAGGTTCCTCCAGCCTGGGGCTGTATGGAAACAGCGGGCGGGGAAGTTCACCCGGAAATCGAACAGACGAACTTTCTGTCGAAGAAAAAGGAAAATATGATTTTCACCGCTTTCTCAGACGCTTCGCCATCCACAGGGAAGAACTCCATACCGACACACAGAGTTTTGACTATATTCCCTATATATACGGACTGGAACTCTACGGGAATATTCCGCTGATCGAATATCTGGAATATCAGGAAGTCACCCGTCTGAAGGAACTTGTCATCGCAATCGATACCTCCGGTTCCTGCTCATCCGACACGGTTCGTCGCTTTATGGAAGAAACCTACGGAATCCTCAGTGACCAGGAGAATTTTTTCCGCAAAATGAACCTCTATATCATACAATGCGACTGCTTTGTACAGGATGTGGCACACATCACCTGCGAGGAAGATTTTCATGATTATCTGCAGAACCTGCACATCCACGGACGCAGCGGAACCGATTTCCGGCCTGTTTTTGAATATGTGGAAAAGCTTCGCAGCGAACGGAAACTGAAAGACCTCAGAGGTCTGCTCTACTTCACAGACGGTGACGGGATCTATCCTGAAAAAGCCACCGACTATGAGACTGCTTTTGTTTTTTATAAAGAAAAAGCCCTGCACCAGAAGGTTCCTGCATGGGCCGTAAAATTATACCTCGATACCGAAAGATCCTGAAACACAGCTGAAAGGGCCACGCTATGAATATCAAAGATGCCAAAGAAGAAATCCTGCATACCATACAGATCTATAACCGAAAGGATGCTCACGGACAGTATCTTATGCCCGCTGTCCGCCAGCGTCCTGTCCTTCTGATCGGTCCTCCCGGAATCGGAAAAACTGCCATCATGGAACAGATTGCCCATGAATGCGGCATCGGACTCACCGCCTACACCATCACACATCACACCCGCCAGAGTGCCGTAGGACTTCCTGTCATTGTCAAAAAAACTTATCAGGGACATGAATATTCCATAACGGAATACACAATGAGTGAAATTATTGCCTCAGTCTATGAAACCATAGAAAAAACAGGCTGCAGAGAGGGCATCCTGTTTATCGATGAGATCAACTGTGTTTCGGAAACACTGGTTCCGACCATGCTCCAGTTTCTTCAGAACAAAACCTTCGGTACGCATCCTGTCCCGGAGGGATGGATCATCGTTGCCGCCGGAAACCCTGTAGAATACAATAAATCTGCCCGCGAATTTGATATTGTCACTCTGGACCGCGTGAAGCGGATCGATGTGGAACCAGATCTTTCCGTGTGGAAGGAATACGCCTGGGCAAGAGGAATCCATCCATCGATCCTTTCTTATCTAAGTTTACATAATGACAGATTTTACCATGTGGAAAACACTGCTTCCGGCGTTCATTTCGTCACAGCACGAGGATGGGAAGATCTTTCTTCTATCTTATATGGCTATGAAGATCTCCATCTTATGCCGGATGCCGCTCTGATCCTGCAGTATCTCCAGGAAACAGAGACAGCCAGAGATTTTGCCGGTTATTATGATCTCTATGCAAAATACCGCCAGGATTATCAGATTCCTCAGCTTCTCTCCGGCAGGCTGTCCGAAGAAGAATTTCAGAATCGCTGTAATCTTGTTCAGCAGGCTGCCTCCGATGAAAAAATCTCCGTGGCAGGACTTCTTCTCGATGGCTGGAACAGTTTTTTGCAGAAATTTCAAAAAGAAGACAGATTCACAACCTCACTTCATGAGACCCTGAAACAAATCCGCACTGCCCTGCTTCGCGGCGAGACGCTGGAAGAGATTATTTCACAGAGAAAACAGACTCTGAAGATCAGACTGGCGAATCACCTTATCTCATCCGAAGAATATGACCAGGCCGATCAGATTACCGCGATACTTAAGAATTGTCTGGTCGAAACACGCAAAGAACGCGCCGTGTCTACAGATGCGGTTCTTGATATCCTCCGGGATGCTCTGAATGATGCTGTTGACAGCCGCAAAACTGCTGCTGCCCGCACTTCACTTGCACTGGAGCATGGTTATCGTTTTGCAAGCGAAGCCTTTGAGGACGGACCGGAACTGCTTTTCCTGACTTCCGATCTCAGTCATAACCCAAAAGCAGTACAGTTTATCAGTACCTTCGGATGTGAACCTTATTTTCATTACAGTGAACAGCTGATGTTTCAGGAAAAAAGACAATCCCTGCTTCGTGAAATTGAAAACCATTCATAAAACACTTTATAAAACAGCAAAACGGGCAGTCCCTTTATCAGTTTCAGGGATTTGCCCGTTTATAATTATAATGATATATCAGATCCAGCCTCTGCCGCCTGGATTTCTGCGGATCTTCGGTCCCATCAGACCATTTTTGCGCTCCAGTTCCTGACGGAATTCAGATGCATACATTGCAAAGGACATTGCCATACACACTGCACAGGCTCCGATCAGCACGTTTGCTGTCGAATACGGAAGTCTCACTCCCGCAGTCAGAATGATAACCACCACATAAGAAACTGCCGTGTTCAGCTTGCCATGCCACTGCGCTTCTCCTGTCGCCTCCGTCTCCATCAGAACCTTCCATCCCATGATGAGCATATAGGTTTCCTTCACTGCAAACAGGATCAGAACCAGCTTTACCAGCGGATAACGTGAGATCAGACATGCCAGCATCACCGCCTGCATTGCTTTGTCTGCCAGCGGATCAAGGAGTCTGCCTATCTTGCTGACCTGATGAAAAGATCTCGCAATTCTTCCATCCAGAAGATCTGTCGCTGCCGCCGCCATGATAATCATTGTCAGTGCCGGTCTGTGTCCTCTCATACCATGTCTTTCACAGATACCAAGAAAGAGAACTGCAAGCCCAAGCCTGATAAAACTGAGGAGATTCGGTACGGTAAAAATTTCCTTACGTGTAAAAACCTCTGCCAGTTTCTCCTGTCTTGCCGGAATCACACGATAAAAAAGCTGATAACACAGAATATTCAGGATCAGTGCCGTCATTACATCTGAAACACAATGCTGTTTCAAAAACATTGTTGACAGAACGATGGACACGGTCAGAACCGTCTGCGCTGCCGTCAACGCCTTGTTTTTCCTGCATCTCTCATTCTGGAAAAGTGCTATGCAGCTTGCCACAGAGTTGAATACATGAATGCTTGGAAAAATATTCGTCGGTGTATCTACTTTGTACAGATATCTCACCACTGAAATAAAAGCTCCGCTCTCTCCGGTCAGATCCGGACGAAGATTCTGTCCGTTCGGATATACATAGGAGACCAGAATAAAAAGCGTCATTCCCACTGCCAGGGTGCCAATATACTGATAGTATTCTTTCTTGCTCGGGCAGAACAGTGCAAAATAAACAACTGTACCGATCAGGAAAAAGTACCACAACACATACGGTATAATAAAGTACTGGCAGAATGGAATCCTGTCATCTGCCAGTGAATGGATGATATGTATCCTGGCATCGCTTCTCTCTACAAGCATAAAGGACACCATATAAAAAACTCCATACAACGGAATCATCCATAAATGTTTTGATTTCTTCAGATAATCCAAAATATCACCTTTCCAAATACGCTGGCCTATGCCAGAGATAACTTTTCAGTCACTTACTTCTTGTTTCATTTATCTGTAGGTAATAATATACCCATTTATAAGATTTAATCAATCCACAAAATACCCAAAATAAATGATTTTACAGAAATTTCATAATCTCTTTGCATAAAGCTAAGATAAAAATAAGGAATTCTTTCGTTTTCCCCGGATGCAAAAGAGGAAGTGCTCTTATGCTGCACTTCCTCTTCTCTTCTGTGTATCCTTACGCAAGACCTGCTGGAATTCTCTCAGTTTCTCCTTGGCCTCCGGACTTAAGTTCTGCGGCACCTGGATCTGTACTGTTACATACTGATCGCCGTGCACGGTGGAATCTTTCATGGAAACAATGCCTTTACCTCTCAGACGGATCTTACGTCCGGACTGCGTTCCCTCCGGAATCTTACAGATCACATCACCGTACAGAGTGGAGACTTTGGCTTCGCCTCCAAATACGGCTGTTGTAAATGGAATATCTGCTGTTGTGTAGAGATCCATTCCTTTGCGCTCAAATCCTGGTTTCGATGCCACATTGACCTTCAGGAAAAGATCGCCTGCCGGCCCGCCGTTGAATCCCGGATTTCCTTTGCCTTTCAGACGGATGCTCTTACCATCCTCAATGCCTGCCGGGACATGTACCTTAAGTGTCTGGACTGCACCGTTTCCGGACGGATCAGACAGCCTCATCATTCTGTCACATCCAAACGCTGCCTCCTCGAAGCTGACACTCACCTCCGAATGCAGATCGCTACCCTTCGCCTGAGTACTTCGTCCGCCGAATCCGCCGCCAAAACCGCTCTGACTGTGGAAACCCTGACCTCCGAAGCCACTGCTCTGGCTACTGCCCTTACCGTGGAACATGTTTCCAAAAATATCCCCGAAAATGTCTCCCATATCATCCATATTTCCGTTTTCGAAATGATATTCACGATAACCGCCGTTGCCATCCTGATGAAAGTTAAATCCACCAAAGCCGCTGCCGGCAAAACCACCCTGACCATGAAATCCCTGGCTTCCTCCATAGGCACCGCCGGCACCTGCACCTTCCTCAAAGGCTGCAAAGCCATACTGGTCGTACAGTTTCTTCTTCTCATCATCACTTAAGATATTATATGCTTCTGTAATCTCTTTGAACTTCTGTTCTGCATTCTTATCCCCCGGGTTCATATCCGGATGATATTTCTTCGCAAGTTTTCTGTATGCTTTTTTGATTTCCTTCGCATCGGCATTCTTACCGATTCCAAGGACCTCATAATAATCTCTCTTAGCCATAACTGCCACCTCCGGTTATATTTGTATAGAAAAGAAGATGCGGTCGTAAACTCCCGCATCCCCTGCCCTTGTCTTTTTGTTCTATTTGTAATATAACACTTGTTTTGCAGTATGTCAAGATGGTGCGGAAAGATTTTCTTTCCACTTATAAAATATCTTTTCTTTTTCCTTTTTCATAATCGCGCCGCATCAAAGTCCACTTGAAGGAACTGTCCTGGCTTTTTTCATGTACTTATTAATGGTCTTGTTATAAGTGGAATAGCTTACTTTCTTTCCATTGATCGCATATCCACTCTGGAATTTGCCATTAAAAAAACCTCTGAATCATCTGTCAGAGAATCTCCGCATGTGTCTCTGTGGCAATACCTGCTCACTCACTTACCAGACAAATTCCGGAGATCATATGTGCTTTGCGATCACAGAACCATTTATCCTGCAGATCTTCCAGGATTTCCTGACAAGCATGGACCCGGATGTTTATTACAAGCCAGAGGAAGCCGAACAGATCATCTATCGTATGATCGAACAATTAGAATCCAAATAAATAGTCTGCAAAATAAAAGAAGGTACTGCAGAATCATCATATTCGATGACTTTACAGTACCTTCGTTTTTCTCATAAATATGTGTTTCTCCTGGAAGAACCAGATTTATTCATCACCGAACAAAAAATGCCTGACACAATACGAACTGCCACTGCCGTGCCCCAAAACGCTGCAGTATATAACATCATAACAATTCCATTTGCTGGATTAGAATCTGCTTCCGATATTCCTCCCATCGGTATGATCACCCCTGCATAACCTGCCAAAATATAGCAAATAAAATAAATAAAGCAGGCACAAAAACTGATCATCCAGGAAGTTATCCATCTTTTTCTGTTTATAGCAGAAGAACACAATATGCTGACTCCCATCAATAGTATTCCAGCCATCAGAAAAAATTTCGCTACACGAAATGACCCTACATAGAGAATAACATTTATCATCCACAGATATATTTTCGCTCTCAAAAATCCGTCCAGAACAGAAATATAGTTATATTCTTTCATTTTGTTCTTTTTCTGCAAGCATACGGCGCAATTTCTGTAATTCCTTCTCCTGCTGCTCCAGTTGTTTGTTTTTCATTTCCAACTGGTT
>CAKRTP010000088.1 GCA_934402155.1 uncultured Blautia sp.
CTTGCACAGTTGAATTTCCAGACACAGTTTGGAACAAATTATAACCTCGCCTTTGCATCCTACCTGCTGGCACTGATACCAATTGTGATTTTCTATCTGGTATGCCAGAAGCAGATACTTAACGGTGTTGTCAATGGAGCGGTAAAATAAACTTAATCATGAACTTATCAAAAGGAGAAGACATCTATGGCAATCGTATTTGACAAAGAAAACAGACTGTTCACCCTGTGCACAAAGAACAGCATGTACCAGATGAAAGCGGACGACAAAGGAATCCTGCTTCACACCTACTATGGAAGAAAAACAGACATTTGTGATTACTCCTATCTGATCCAGAGAAGAGATCACGGTTTTTCCGGAAATCCGGACGAGGCAGCAGGGGACAGGACATACTCCACAGATACTCTGCCGCAGGAATATTCTTCTTTTGGAAGCGGAGACTATCGTGAGAGTGCACTCGATATCCGCTATGATAATGGAACAAGAACTCTGGGGCTTCGTTATGAAGGCTATGAGATCATCAAGGGAAAATATTCCATTCCGGGACTTCCGGCAATGTATGCAGACGAAAACGAGGCAGAGACTCTCGTGATCACTCTTCGTGATGATGTGCAGGATGTCAGAGTAAAACTGTACTACGGAGTTGTGGAAGATCTGGATGTCATCACAAGAAGTGTCAGCGTGGAAAACCACGGAAAAGCACCGGTTCAGCTTGAGCGTGTGATGTCCCTCTGCCTGGACCAGCCGTATGGAGACTGGGACTGGATGACTTTCTATGGAAAACATGAGATGGAGAGACAGCTTTCCAGAACACCGATCCACCACGGTGTGCAGTCTGTCGGAAGCCTTCGCGGTGCATCCAGCCATCAGCACAATCCATTTGTAATGCTGGCAGATAAGAATGCAACAGAAACTTCAGGAGAGTGTTATGGATTTTCACTTCTGTACAGCGGAAACTTCCTCGCGGCAGCAGAAAAAGACCAGTTTGACCAGACCAGACTGATCATGGGAATCCATCCGGGAAATTTCGAGTTCCTTCTGAGAGAAAGCGAGATTTTCCATGCACCGGAAGTCATGATGGTATACAGCGCAGAGGGCTTCGAAAAAATGTCAAACTGCTACCACAAGGCAGTTCGTGAGCATGTATGCAGAGGCAGGTTCAAACTGGAACGCAGACCAGTCCTCATCAACAACTGGGAAGGAACCTATTTCGATTTCACCGGTGAAAAACTTCTCGAGATGGCGAAAGAAGCAGCTTCCTGCGGTGTGGAACTGTTCGTCATGGACGATGGCTGGTTCGGAAAACGAGATGATGACAACAGCGGTCTTGGCGACTGGCAGGTAAATGAGAAAAAACTTGGATGTACCTTAAGTGAACTGGCAGACCGTATACACAACCTGGGAATGAAATTCGGTATCTGGTATGAGCCGGAGTGTATTTCAGAGGACAGTGACCTTTATCGTGCACATCCGGACTGGGCATTTACTGTACCGGGACGAAGACCAACCCGCGGACGTAATCAGCTTGTGCTTGATTTTTCCAGAGAAGATGTCAGAAATCATATTTTTGATGAGATGACAAAGGTTCTGGATAAGGCGGATGTGGATTATCTCAAATGGGACTTTAACAGAAGCATCAGCGATATTTACTGTGCAGCACTTCCGGCAGAACGTCAGGGAGAGGTTCCGCATCGTTATGTGCTCGGACTGTATGAATTTCTGGACAGACTCGGAAAGAGATATCCGGATATGCTGATCGAGGGATGCAGCGGCGGCGGCGGAAGATTCGATGCCGGCATGCTTCATTATACTTCCCAGATCTGGTGCAGTGACGACACAGATGCCATTGAACGACTGAAAATCCAGTATGGTACTTCCTTTGCATATCCGGTCAGTGCGGTAGGCTCTCATGTATCCGCCTGCCCGAACCATCAGACAGGAAGAATCGTTCCGTTTGAATCAAGAGCAACAGTAGCTATGGCGGGAACCTTTGGATATGAGCTGGATCCGGCTAAGCTTTCAGAAGAGGAAAAACAGCAGATTCAGGAGCAGATCACAGAGTTTAAGAAATATTATGATGTGATCCATTTTGGAAATTATTACAGACTGACCAATGCGATGGAAGAAGGTCCATATGCTGCATGGGAATTTGCAAAAGAAGACGGAAGTGAGGCACTGGTCAGTGTGGTAGCTTCCAGAGTACGTACAAATGATCCAGGAGTGAGAATCAAACTTCGCGGCCTGAAAGAAAACCAGATGTATCTGGTAAATGGAGTGGAATATCCTGGCGGAGCACTGATGCATGGAGGACTTCTTCTCGAAGAGGCGAAGAAAGAATACCAGAGCTGGAATTACCATATTGTAATGAAATAAAAAAATCCCCACAGACTGAAACGATTATCAGGCGGTCTGTGGGGATTTTTACTGTTCTGCGTTATAATGAAAAATCGCAGATCATTTTGGAACAGGTGCAGGAGAAACTATCTTTACCCGTACAGTACTTTCATGTATAATAGAAAATACTGTGAAATATCAGCATCAACTAATTAAAGCAGCAGAAACAGGAGAAATTCTATGAGTATATATGACACACTGAATCCGCCTCAGCAGGAGGCTGTTTTTTACACAGAGGGTCCACTTCTGATCCTTGCAGGAGCCGGTTCCGGTAAGACCAGGGTACTGACGCACAGAATCGCACATCTGATCGCAGACAAAGATGTAAATCCGTTCAATATTCTTGCGATTACCTTTACCAATAAGGCAGCACAGGAGATGAGAGAACGAGTAGACAAACTGACAGGAGCAGATGGAATGAGCGTCTGGGTGTCGACCTTTCATTCTACCTGTGTCCGTATTCTGAGACGTTATATTGACCGTCTGGGGTATGATAACCGTTTTACTATTTATGACACGGACGATCAGAAAACCCTGATGAAAGAAATCTGCCGTAAACTGAATATCGATACCAAGAAATTCAAGGAACGGGCACTTCTGGCACAGATTTCTCATGCAAAGGACGAGATGATCACGCCGGATGAGATGGAGCGTAATTCAGGAGGAGACTTTAACCGCAAAAAAACAGCAGCAGTTTACCGTGAATATCAGGCGGCACTCAGGAAAAACAATGCACTGGATTTTGATGATCTTCTGGTAAAAACAGTAGAACTCTTTGAGAAATGTACAGATGTTCTTGAAGCTTACCAGGAAAGATTTCGTTATATCATGGTGGATGAGTATCAGGATACCAATACCGTACAGTTTAAATTTGTGAGCCTTCTGGCTGCCAGGTATGGAAATCTGTGCGTGGTAGGTGATGACGATCAGTCTATTTACAAATTCCGTGGAGCCAATATCGGAAATATCCTGGGATTTGAGCGTGTATTTCCAGATGCGAAGGTGATCCGTCTTGAGCAGAATTACCGTTCCACAAAGAACATTCTGAATGCAGCGAATGAAGTGATCGCCAACAATACGGCACGTAAACCAAAACGCCTGTGGACAGAGAATTCGGAGGGTGAGAAGATTCACTTCAGACAGTTCATGAATGGATTTGAAGAAGCAGAATATGTGATCGGAGATATCGCAGGGAAAAAAAGAGAGCATTTGGCAGATTACAGGGAATGTGCGATCCTTTACAGAACCAATGCACAGTCCCGTCTTTTTGAGGAAAAGTGTCTGAAAGCAAATATTCCGTACAAGATCGTGGGAGGAATCAATTTCTACGCACGTAAGGAGATCAAGGATCTGCTCTGCTATCTCAAGACGATCGATAACTCGGCAGATGATTTGTCAGTCAGACGTATTCTGAATGTACCGAAGAGAGGGATTGGTGCAACGACTGTAGGACGTGTGCAGGATTATGCTGATGGTATGGATATAAGCTTTTATGATGCCCTGCGAGTTGCAGAGGAAGTGCCGGCGATTGGCAGAAGCGTTTCCAAAATAGAAGGTTTTGTTACATTCATACAGTCACTTAAGAGCAAAGCACAGGCATACAGTGTGACAGAACTTCTGGAAGAAGTCATCGACCTTACCGGTTATGTGGATGAACTTAAAGCAGAGGATACAGAGGAATCCAGAGCGAGGATAGAGAACATTGACGAGCTGATATCCAAGACGGTTTCTTATGAAGAATCCATGAAAGCAGAAGGGAGAGAGGCAACTCTTTCCGGATTTCTGGAGGAGATCGCACTGATTGCAGATATTGACACAGTAGATCCGGATCAGGACTACGTTCTTCTTATGACCTTGCACAGTGCAAAAGGACTGGAGTTCCCGTATGTCTACCTTGCCGGCATGGAAGACGGAATGTTCCCGAGCAGTATGTGCATTTTTTCGGATGATCCTACAGATATGGAAGAAGAACGCAGACTCTGCTATGTGGGTATTACGAGAGCAATGAAAGAACTGACACTGACAAGTGTACGCCAGCGTCTTGTGAGAGGCGAGGTACAGTATAACCGTGTATCCAGATTTGTCCGTGAGATTCCAAGAGAACTGGTAGAACTTGGGACTGTTATCCAGGAACATAAACCATCTGTACAGGAGACTGTTTCACCCAAAAACAGTTATATGCAGATGAGACAGACATTTAAGACAAAGGCATTTGATCCTCAGAAATTTAAAGTCACCAAGGCAGATTCTCTGGATTATGGAGTGGGTGATACCGTCCGTCATATCAAATTCGGTGTCGGAATTGTAAAAGACATCGTAGAGGGCGGAAGAGATTATGAAGTGACAGTGGACTTTGATAAAGTCGGTGTCAAAAAAATGTTTGCCGGATTTGCAAAACTGAAGAAAATCTGACATTTTTCTTAAGAATTTTTAATGTTTTTCCGCTTTTGTTGATTCAAAAGAGAGGGAATGATATACTGACTATACGGCGAAAAATCAGAAGGGAGCAGAGAATGAAGAAACTATTAAAAAAAATTACCAGACTGCTCCCTGCTTACGGAATCTTTCCACTTGTTTTTTCTTTTGTATTCAACTGTCTTGTTTATTCCGGCTCCAGAATGATCGCAGGTGGATGGTATCATCACAATATAGAAACTGATGTGGACAGAAGTCTTCCTTTTGTTCCACAGTTTCTTATTGTGTATTTTGGCTGTTATCTTTTTTGGGCTGTCAATTATATTCTGATCGCAAGGCAGGAAAGACACAGGGTGTATCAGTTTTTTACGGGAGATTTTATATCAAGGTGTATCTGTCTTGTCTTTTTTCTTGCATATCCGACAACTAACATAAGACCTGTGATCACAGATGGCGGTCTGTGGAACAGGGCGGCACTTTGGCTGTATTCCATGGATGCGGCAGATAATCTTTTTCCATCGATCCACTGTCTGGTCAGCTGGTTCTGTTACCTTGGCATCCGGGGAAGAAAAGAGATTCCGGTGTGGTATCAGAGAGTATCGCTGGTGATCGCAGTTCTTGTGTTTGTGTCGACACTTCTGACGAAGCAGCACGTAGTTTCAGACGTTGCAGGGGGAGTTGTTCTGGCTGAGCTGTGTTTTTATATTGGAAGAAAGACAGGACTGTACAGAATATACGAAAGATTCGGAAATAAAATTGAGCAGAAAATCCTGAAATTTACAGAAGGGTGAAGGATATATGAAAAAAAATAAAAAAATAATCTTCAACACTGTATTTTTGCTGCTTGTATTCAGTCTGACGATCTATGGCGTCTTTCATGGAGAAGACCTTGGATCAGTCATGGAGGCTATTGAGAACTCCCATAAAATCTGGCTTCTGCCCGGGATCGCACTGGTGGCTTTTTTTATATGGGGTGAATCTGCCATTATCTGGTATATGATGCGTTCTTATGGCATTCATCTCAAAAAAAGAACCTGCTTTCTGTTTTCATCAGTAGGATTTTTTTTCAGCTGTATCACACCGTCTGCCAGTGGAGGGCAGCCGATGCAGATCTACTACATGAAAAAAGAAAAGGTATCAATTCCGGTAGCGACAGTTATATTGATGATCGTTACGATCACATATAAGTTTGTTCTGGTTGCGATCGGCGTTGGAATTGCAGTCTTTGGACGGGGATTTCTCCATCAGTATCTGGAGGGGATTCTTCCGGTCTTTTATCTGGGACTGGGACTGAATGTTTTTTGTGTTACTTTTATGACAGTGCTTGTATTTCATCCGGATCTTGCCAGAAATTTTCTGGTAAAGGGACTTAAAATACTGGAAAGACTGCATCTTCTCCGCAAAAAAGAAAGCAGACTTAAGAAGCTGAAAGCTTCTATGGATACCTACAGAGATACAGCAGCATATCTTAAAGGTCATCCGGGAGTTATTTTCAATGTAATCCTGATCACATTTGCCCAGAGAATGGCATTATTTTCTGTTACCTGGTTTGTGTATCGGGCATTTTCACTGAGCGGGACTGGATTCTGGACGATCCTGTTTCTGCAGGCGGTGATTTCTGTTTCTGTAGACATGCTGCCCCTTCCGGGAGGAATGGGAATCAGCGAGACACTGTTCCTGAATATTTTTGTGCCGGTTTTTGGAAGCCTTCTGCTCCCTGGAATGGTACTGAGCAGGGGACTGGGATATTATGGTGAACTTTTTATCAGCGCGTTTTTTACAGTAGTAGCGCAGCTGACAATAGGTCAGAAAACATAACTGCGCTGAACAGTTAGGCAAACAAATGAAAACAGGGAGTAGTGTAAATGATTGGATTTTATGATTATACAGTAGTGTTGACGTACATAAGCCTGGTCTCTTCGATCCTGGGCATGTTTTGTGCAATAGACGGGAAACTGCCGTTTGCAGTATTCTGTCTTGCATTTTCCGGATTATGTGATATGTTTGACGGCAAAATTGCCAGAACCAAGAAGAACAGGACAGATGATGAGAAATCTTTTGGAATTCAGATAGATTCACTCTGCGATATTGTCTGCTTCGGGATCTTTCCCATCATTCTCGGATATAAACTTGGTATGTGCAGAATATACAGTATTGTGATCCTTGCATTTTACGGAGTGGCAGGAGTGATCCGTCTGGCATATTTTAATGTTATGGAAGCCAGAAGACAGAGTGAGACAGATGAAAACCGCAAATATTATCAGGGTCTTCCGATTACCTCCATGTCCGTGATCATGCCGCTTCTGTTTGTTGTTTCTGTATTCTTTCCGGGATTCAGATATTTTCTTGGATGTCTTCATGTGGCAATGCTTCTGGTAGGCTTTCTTTTTATTTTTAATTTTCGCTTCAGGAAACCGACAAACCAGGAGCTGGTTGTTCTTGTATCAGTTGTTGGAATCGCAGTTCTGTTTATCCTGTTTTATAAGGAAGGCTGGTGGACAAAATACGGCCTTCGAATGCGTAGATTAAGGGGAGTGTAAGCTTATGCGATATACAGCAGATCGTGAGGGGCATAAATGGCAGGAGAATAACGGCCAGGACAGACTTCTGGAGA
>CAKRTP010000089.1 GCA_934402155.1 uncultured Blautia sp.
AATAATTAATATAACCTTCAGATTACACAGGCAGTAATGTCTGTGTAATCTTTAAAAAGAATATACACACGTGTGTACACAGGGAGGAAGAAATGAAAAACACATGGAAAAAATTAGCGGCAATGGCAGTGACCGCATCTATGGTAATCTGTGGCGGAGCAATGAGTGTAAGTGCAGCAGCAGAAAAAACACCGGAAAAAGTAACGGTAAATGTAGCTTATATGCCGGATTATTCAAGCTTGAATGGTCTGATCTCAGCAGTTGAACTGGGTTACTTTGAAGATGAAAATATTGATGTAGAACTTACAGAATTTGCAGATGGCCCTACTGTTATTCAGGCTATGGAGTCCGGCTCTATTGATATTGGCTATATCGGACAGGGCGCTCATAAACTCTGCATCAATGGCAGAGCAGATATCTTTGCACTTGCACACGTATCCAACAGTGATGGTGTGATCGGAAGCAAAGAAAAAGGAACAGATACGATTGAAGGCCTGAAAGGTAAAAAAATTGCATATTCTTCAGGAACATCCAGTGAAGATATCCTGAAAAAGACCCTTGCCAAGGGTGGTATGACAATGGATGATATTACGGCTATTGATATGGATGCAACCAATATTGTAACAGCAATGATTTCAGGAAGTGTTGATGCCTGTGCAACATGGGTACCAAACTCTTTGAAGGTTCTTCAGGAAGTGGATGATGCTATACAGCTGACAGACAACAAAACATTCAGTGCAGATACAGTATCTCTTGACAGCTGGATCGTAATGAAAAAATATTCAGAAGAAAATCGAGACCTGCTTGTAAGATTTGCAAGAGCTCTTTACAAGGGATTTGACTATCGTGCAGATCACAGTCATGACGATGAAGTCTGCGGATGGATCGCAGATAAGATCAAACTTGACAAACAGACTCTTCTTGAACAGGTAAACGTAGCTGACTGGACAACAAGTGACTTTATAAGAAATCATCTGGATGAAGTCAAAGGATATTATGAACTGCAGCAGAAATCTTTCATTGAAAGCGGTGACTGTGAAGAGACTCCGGTTGAGGATTATGTTCTTCTTGATGTAATGAAAGAAGCCTGCGCTGAATAACTAATATGGCTGTTTGATTACACAGGCAGTAATGTCTGTGTAATCTTTAAAAAGAATATACATTCGTGTGTATGATAAAAAAGGAAAGTACCGGGAAAGGAACAAAACAGTGTATAACGGACGACAGAAAGTAACGAGAAAAGATGTGGCGAGGGAAGCCGGAGTATCAGAAACGATCGTTTCCTATGTACTTAACAAAAACCGTTATGTAAAAGAAGAGAAAAGACAGCGTGTCCTTGAGGCTGTGGAAAAACTTCAGTATCAGCCTAATAATATAGCAAGGGCACTTCATGGAAAAGGCAGCCGGCAGATTCTTTTTATAGCAGAAGAACTGAGCAGTGGTTATTTTCCTGAACTGGTAAGCCAGATGAGCCGCGACGTTTACAAGCAGGGATATATGATCTCTCTTTGCGAAAGCAGAGGGGAGGAAGAATTTGTAAGTCAGATATTAAGCAGACAGTTCGATGGTTTATTTGTCAGTGCATCGGGGGTGACGGACAGGGAACTGAAGCTTCTGGTAAAGTCGGGGGTTCCGATGGTGGTGTTTTTGAACCGGGAAATAGAATGTGACCTTCAGAATACTGTTTTGTTGGACACAGGACTTTATGAAGGGAGCAGGGAGTGCGTAAAACATCTTGTAAAAAACGGATGCAGGAATCTGGTTTATCTGGATAAAACCGGAAGACCCTGTGACAGGGATATTCATCTGAAGGGATTTCTGGATCAGATAAAAGAATCCGGTCTTGTCTTTGAACCAGAGCAAAAAATTTCCGGATGCGAGGATACGGAAGAACTGAAAGAGAGACTGCAGTCAGTTCTGGAAAAAAATCCTTCTGTTGATGCAATAGTAGCGAGATATGATGATCTGGCTGCGGTGGCACTCTCTGTGGCACGGAAAATGGGAAGAAATGTTCCGAAGGATCTGGTGGTGACAGGGTTTGATAATGATTTTATAAGTAATTATGTAAGTCCGGCTCTTACTACAGTGGAGATTCGGAAAGAAGAAGTGGCAAAATCTGCAATGGAAGCACTTCTTGCGCTGATCCGAAATGAAAAAACGGATAAAAACATAAATATTACAGCCAGACTGATCATTCGGGAAAGTACCCAAAAATAATGTGACTGTTCAGTAGCCTCACAGTTACAAGACAACAAATAGAACCTGCACAAGCAGGAGAAAGAAGTGAAAATATGTTAGTTACAAGTAAAGAAATGCTGGAAAAAGCACGCAGAGAACATTATGCAGTACCGGCAATGAATACACAGGGCGGAAACTATGATATTATCTGGGCAATCTGCAGAGCGGCAGAAGAAATGCATTCTCCTGCAATTCTGGCTCATTATGTAGCCACCGGAGCCTATTCAGGGGATGACTGGTTTGTGGAAGTGTGCAAATGGTGTGCTAATAAAGTAAGTGTGCCGATCGCAATCCATCTGGATCATGGTGACAGCTTTGATATCTGCATGAAATCATTAAAGAACGGATTTACCTCTCTGATGATCGACGGTTCCACAAAACCGATCGAAGAAAATGCCAGACTTACAAATGAAGTGATCAAAGTGGCAAAATGCTTTGATGTTCCGGTGGAAGCAGAGATTGGAGAGCTTTTAAGATTAGATGAAGCCGGTGCTCAGATGGAGAACAAAAATGTGGCAAATCCGGAACAGGTTCGTCAGTTCCTGGATCTGTGCCAGCCGGATTCCCTGGCTATCGGAATTGGAAATGCTCATGGATATTATAAAGGTGAGCCGGATATCAAGCTGGAAGTGCTGGAAGAGGTAAGGAAATTTACAGATATTCCATTTGTTCTTCATGGATGTACAGGTATGAGAGAAGATATCATCAAAGAAGCTATTAAACTTGGCGTTGCGAAGATTAACTTTGGTACAGAGATCCGTTATAAATATGTAGAACATTATGAAGAAGCATTGAAGACAAACCATCAGGGACATTCATGGAAACTTTCACAGATGGCAAATGATGCTCTGACAGAAGATATCAAAAAGATCATCCGTCTTGCAGGCTCAGAAGGAAAAGCCTGAGACTAATAAAATAAATTCAGGAGGATATATAAAAATGAAAAAAAACAGTGAACTGACTTATAAAGAAATGTACCAGCAGCCAGCTTCTTTTCAGGCTGTAAATGATACTCTGGAGGATATTTTTAAAACGCTGGACAAGGTATTTTTTGGTGAAAAAAAATATGATGAACTGATCTTCACAGGATGTGGAACATCTCTTTACCTGGCACAGGCTTCGGCAGCAGCATTTTCTACATATACAGGAATTCCGTCCAAAGGTGTTCCATGCTCAGAACTGTATTATTTCCCGGAAACCTATGTAAAGGAAGGCAGAAACGTACTGATTCTTCCGATCACCAGAAAAAGCTATACCACAGAAGTAAGAATGGCTATTGATAAAGTCCGTACCTATCCTCAGGTTACTACTTTGGCTATCACCTGCGACAAAGACAGTGAAAAATATAATGATTATTACATTCTTTCACCAGATACAGCGGAAGACAGCGTTATTATGACACGTTCTTTCACAAGCATGTTATATATGGCTGTTATCATGGCTATGTATGTAGGTGGAAAGAAAGATGAGATTGCTGCAATGAAAGATTATGCTCTATATTCTGAGAAAGTCCTGAAAGAAATGGATGAACTGTCTGCAAAAATTATGAATGAGCATAAAAATCTGAATCTCTATATTATTCTTGGACAGGGCATTTACTATGGTGTTGCCAACGAATGCATGAATAAGATGAAAGAAATGGGACTCAGCAATTCTGAGGGATATTATGATCTGGAATACCGTCATGGACCAATGAGTCTTGTGGATGAAAATACGCTGATCGTATGCCTGAGCAACAAAGCCTGCAGAGATGGTGACAAGGCACTTATGGAACAGATGAAGAGCTATGGTGCGACAGTTGCAGTCCTTGGAGGAGAACTGGGTGATACTTTTGATCAGATTGCTGATTATGTATACTCTATGGACAAAGGCTGGAATGATATGCAGTACAGTGCGATCATCGGATTTATCGGACAGCTGCTGGGATATTATATTGCAGAGAGCAAAAATCTGGACGCAGATTCCCCGAGACATCTGACTCAGGCCATTGTATTAAAATAAATTACAAAAAGGATCCCCTGTCAGGAATTTCCTGACAGGGGATCCTTTTGCCTTATTGCGGAATCAGATCAGCGAAAGTTTTTCGTTTCCGGCTGAGTTTTCCACAGCTGTCTCTCTTGGCAATATAGAATGGAAGTGTGATACGCATAGGAAGACGATGGCCGCCATTAATACGGTCGATAAGGGTTCTGGCTGTCATTCGTCCAAGTTCTTCCAGCGGAATGTGGATCGTGGTCAACATAGGAGAAAGATACTGAGCGGTCTCAATATCATCTACACTGATAACAGAAATATCTTCAGGTATTCTGAGATTCTGCTCTTTTAATGCGTGGATGACACCGATTGCAGTGGTATCATTTGCACAGAAAATTGCGGAAATATCAGCTTTATTGTGCATCAGAATATTGGCACCCTTATAGCCGCCGTCGGCAGAAAGATGGACGTTTGCAGTATTTTTCTGCAAAAACGAAAGTCCAAGCTTGGCCAATGCTTCCTTGTAGCCGCTGAAACGTACTTCGTTATTCTGCTCACCTATGTACCCAATCTTTGTGTGTCCAAGCTCTACGAGATAGGAAAGGGCATTATAGGAAATATCACTTCCATCGCATACCACCTGGTCATATTGATCTCCTATCGGGTTCAGACCGGTATAGATCACATTTTTGTAATTCTGAGTAAAAAAGCGCAGAAGCTGCTTCTCATATCGTCCGAGGATCACAATCCCGTCCACCGGAAACTGAGAGAGCTGTCTGGCTATATCTGGATTGGCAATGTCCATGGCTGTGAATGAGTGACGGATAAAATAGTTACTCTTGAAAGCTTCCTGTTCGATCGCTTTCGCAATCTGGGAGAAGAATGGATCAGAAACAGCTGAATTGCTTCTTGCATAAATGCAGGCAATGGATTTGGGTGTTATGTTCTGGATCTGAGCTTTCTGTCCCAATTTCAGGCTTCGGGCTGTAGCGTTGGGGGTATAACCGCTTTTGCGCACAATTTCCCAGATGCGTTCCTGAACTTCAGGACTTGCCGCTTTTGTGTTTTTCTGGTTTATTACTCTGGAAACCGTAGAAACAGAGACGTTTGCCTGTCTGGCAATTTCTTTTAATGTCATAATGACCTCCGCGTTTTTAATCTCTGATAAGATTAGAGCACTGGTAACTATTCAGGAATTTACAGGTCCGCGAAAATTTCTGAATGGCTGTCAGCATTTATTTATGATTGTATAGATAATTATACAATAAGTCGGGAAAAAAACAATAATAGTAAGCTGAAAAAACAGCAAAAGTACGTTAAAAATCAATAAAAATAAGGAAAACGTTTGCGCGTTTTTTCAGAGAAGTTGCCTGTAAATTATTGATAAAAATAAAAAAAACTAATATAATTTTGATAAATGAAGAAACGATGAGAGATGAATTGGAGGGACTTAAATTATGGGAAAAACTTTATATCTGGAGTGTTATTCCGGGATCAGCGGTGACATGACAGTTGCAGCACTTCTTGATCTGGGAGCTGATCAGGCAGTTCTGGACAGTGCACTGAAAAGCCTTCCGGTGTCAGGATTTCAGACAAGGATCAGCAGGGTTGTAAAAGGTGGTATTGATGCCTGCGATTTTGATGTTATGCTGGATAAAGAATATGAAAATCATGATCATGATATGGAATATCTTCACGGACATCATCATGAAAATACAGAGGCAGACACCCATCTCCATGCACATGAGAATGGTACAGATGAGATGCACACTCACAATCATGATCATGTACATGAGCATAAACATACTCATGATGCAGCATCTGCACACGGACATCACCATCATGAGCATCGTGGACTGAAAGAAATCACACATATAATAGAGCATAGCGAAATGACCGATAATGCCAAAAAGACCGCACTGAGAATATTCGGAATCCTTGCAGAGGCAGAAGGCAAGGCTCATAATATGCCGTCAGATCAGGTTCATTTTCATGAGGTAGGAGCAGTTGATTCTATAGTGGATATTGTATCGGCTGCAGTTTGTCTGGACAACCTGGAGATTACGGATGTGGTCATTCCTGTTCTTCACGAGGGCTGTGGTACTGTCCGCTGCCAGCATGGAATCCTTCCGGTTCCTGTACCGGCAGTTGTGAATGTGGTAAACGAAAATCATCTGAATATGAAAATAACAGATGTTAAGGGAGAACTTGTAACACCTACAGGAGCTGCTATTGCAGCTGCGATAAAAACAAAAGACCAGCTTCCAAAGGAATTTGCGATTCAGAAAACAGGGGTTGGTGCCGGAAAACGTCACTATGAGTGTCCGGGAATTCTCAAAGCAATGCTTATTTCAGAGGGTGTATCTGGATGCTGTATGTGAAGTCTGCAATAACCAAACGTTTGTGTACTTTCAGGTCAAATTTGCCTTGTATTTGTTGAATAAAAAAAAGATATCAACTATAATTGAGTTAACAATAAATGCAGCGAAATAAAGAAAAAACGAGAGGAAGAAAAGCGATATGGGACATAGTTATTATGGCTATACGAAGGAAGAACTGGTAGGAAATGATCCGAAACTTCCTGTCATTGTTATGGAGGACAATGCATCAGTATTTCATTCCATGGCAGTTGAAATGGTGGATGAGATCAAGATGCATAATGCAAAGGGTGAAAAGACGGTATTCATCTGCCCGGTAGGACCTGTAGGACAGTATCCGTATTTTGTGGATATGATCAATGAGCAGAATATCAGTCTGAAAGATGTGTGGTTTATCAACATGGATGAATATCTGGATGATGAAAAACAGTGGGTCTCCAAAGATCATCCGTTAAGTTTCAGAGGATTTATGCAGCGTACAGTTTATGATAAAATCCGTCCGGAACTGGTAATGCCGGAAGATCACAGGGTATTCCCTGATCCGGTTCATCCGGAATATGTTCCTGAACTGATCGAAAAACTGGGTGGCGTTGATATCTGTTTCGGCGGGATCGGAATTAACGGACATGTGGCATTTAATGAGGCAGATCCGTCACTTACAAATGAAGAATTTCTTGCCCAGAAGACCCGTGTTCTCGAAATTACGAAAGAGACAAGAACGGCAAATGCGATCGGTGATTTCAATGGAGCACTGGAAGATATGCCTCATTACTGCGTTACTATTGGAATTAATGAGATTTCTCATGCAAGAAAGATCCGTCTGGGATG
>CAKRTP010000090.1 GCA_934402155.1 uncultured Blautia sp.
TTGGTACAGCAGAAACAGGAAGTTATGGATTCTATTAATGCAGAAGCTAAAGCCAAAATGGATGAAATCAATCTTATACGTATTCGTGAAAAAGATGAGTATGAGTACAATCTGAAGCGTAATCGTAAAACTGAAAATGATAAATGGGAAGATGAAAAAGCAGCCCGTGAAAAAGCGTTAGCTGAAAGAGAAGCAGCAGTAAGAGCAGACGAAAATGAACTCGCTGAGAAAACAGCTTATATTGAGGAACTTGAGAAAAAGGTTGAAGAAATTCCAGAACTTTTACAGAATGCTAAAGATGAAGCGTTTGCAAACGGTAAGGAAAAAGCCGATAGATCTAATGCATTTGAGGTGCGAGCACTTAAACAGCAGAATGAATATGATATTAAGCTTTTTGAAGACAGAATTAATCGTCTTACAGAAGATAACGAGCAGCTTAAAATGGAAAAAGCGGATCTCCAGTGTAAACTTGACGATGCTTATGCTCAGATGAGAGATCTTGCAGCTGAAACTGTAAAATCCACAGGTGGAGTTAAAATTCTTAGTGGACAGAACAGTCAGGTAAATAAATAATCATAAATAGTAATAATTAATTATACATAAGGAGAAGCGTAAATGCCACCGGTGTTTGTATTTTTGGTAATATGTGTATCTATTGCAATATGGTTTCTTCTTTCAGGAATCTTCCGTCCATTTGGAAGATTCCTTGGAAGAATATGGGACGATGCATATAGTGAAATAAAAGAGGAAAATAAAGACGAAGAGGAGAATAAATAATGAAAAACGGAAGATTAGGAGCAATTGGATTAGCAGTAATTATCGTAGCAGGATTAATTTGTGTTAACAAATGCAGTGTGAGAGTACCGGCTGGATATATTGGAGTCGAATATCGAATGAACGGAGGAATTTCAAAGAACATTCTTACACAGGGATGGCATTTGATTTCTCCTACGGTAAAAACTTCACTTTATTCTGTAGGTATTGAACAGTCCTATCTTACATCAGAAGACAAAGGTGACTCACCGAAAGATGAAAGTTTTAAAACACCTACAGCAGATGGAAAATCACTTTTGGTTGATCTGGAATTTTCTTATAAGTTTGATCAGGAAAGAGTAACTAATGTATTTACCCAGTTTAAAGGGCAGTCTGGCGAAGATGTTAAAAATACATTTATTAAACCTAAAATGAAAGCATGGACACAGGAAGTAACTGCTAAGTATCCTGTAACAGATGTTTTTGGAGATAAACGTCAGGAGTTGAATGAGGCACTTGATGAGTACCTGAAACAGAAATTTGAACCATACGGAATCATTATTGATACAGTAAACTTTACTTCTATTTCTACTGATGATGAGACACAGGCCGCAATTCAGAAAAAAGTAAATGCACAGCAGGAACTTGAATTAGCTAACATTGAGGCTAAGACGGCAAAAGTACAGGCAGACAAAGATAAGGAAGTTGCGTTGATTGCAGCAGAACAGGAAAAAGAAAAAGCAGCTATTCGGGCAGAACAGGCAAAGATTGATGCGGAAGGTAAGGCTGAGGCAATTAAAATTAAAGCAGGAGCAGTAGCAGAGGCTAATAGAAAAATTGCAGAATCACTTACTCCAGAACTGATCGAAAAGCAGAAAATTGATAAATGGAACGGTGAAGTACCGAAAATCCAGGGTGGAAATGCTTCAACAATTGTAGACACAAGAGAAATGACAGAATCTACAGAAGAATAATTTAAATTATCCCATACACGATTAAATTTCGTGTATGGGATCAGGAGAAAATATGACATTAGAAGACATCATTAATAGACATAATTTGTCTAGAAATAAATATACGATATCAAAAGGGAACGAAATAAAAATACCTGTTAAAAAGTACAAATACATTGAAGTATGTATATATTATTATGATTCGGAAGATAACCCAGAATTAAATACATGGATCGATGTTGAAGGAATTGGATATGGATGGATATGGTGTGGTAACAAACTTAGAAGTAAATTTGAATTTTTGCAGCGTAGAGCTATCAGAAAATTCGCTTTAGGGTTATTAAAGATTATAACAAATGATACGGAAATTATATCTTTTAATAATGACGGTGTGTATATCTACGGATATATACCTGATGAAAATCCAACTGTTTATACACAGATTAGATTGAGCGATAAAACATTATATTTTTAAAGGTGATTAGAATGATTGCAGGAAGAATTGGAAAATTTAGTTCATTGAAGTGTTCAAATTGTGGTTCAGATATTATGTTTACTCAGATTAAAGGTAATAATACAGGACTTTATTGTAGAGAATGTGGTAAATGGCAGAAGTGGTTAAGTAAAAATGAAAAGAACTTATGGAACGCACCTGTTGATAAAACTATCGCAGAAAAAACAAAGCCTGCAAGTCTCACTTTTACGGGTAATGTAATGGCTGAGAGAATACGAGAATTTACTAAAGTTATTGAAAATAAGGTAACTAAAGAAATGATGGAAGAACCGAAATCAGACGAAGATGAAATTAGAAAATGTTCTTATTGTCTTGCATTGGAACAGTGTAAAACAGCACTTGAGAACATCCTTGCTGATAGACGTTTCGATGATAACTAGAGTACATATGAAAAGAGGAAACAATGAATCAAATTAGTAACATTGACATTTATGTATCAGGAATGCAGAAGTCACTTGAAGATAAATTGTTCTTTGTAGATAAAGTTTGTGATATAGATAAAGTTATTGATTTTGGTTGTGCTGATGGGTCATTACTTAGAGAGATGTATAAGATAAATCCTAATCTTAACTATATTGGATATGACAACAATATTGCAATGATATTACAATCAAGAATGGTAACAGATTGTGAAAAATTCAAAAATATAAGATTTACGGACAAATATGCATTTAGCAATACTAAGAATGCTCTATTAAATCTTTCAAGTGTAGTTCATGAGGTATATTCTTATTCTCAGCCAGATGATATTAATATATTTTGGAATCAAGTATTTTATCAAGATTTTAAATATATTGCAATTAGAGACTTCTGTATCAGTAAATCAATTAATAGACAGGTCGATATCAATGATTATACGAAACTTATTCAAAGTGCTGATAATGAACAGGTAAATGATTATGAATCAATCTGGGGATCATTAAGAGATAATAGGAACCTGGTACATTTCTTAATGAAGTATAGATATACAGAAAACTGGGATAGAGAAGTACGTGAGAATTATTTTCCTATTACATTAGAAACACTTTTGAGTATGATCCCAACATATAAATATGAAATTGTTTATTTTGAAGATTATGTCCTTCCGTTTACAAAGAATAAAGTAAAAGAAGATTTTGATATTGATCTTCATGATAATACTCATGTGAAGATCCTGCTTAAAAGGAAAGATTAATGGATAATGTGATTGGTAGAAAAGTACGAATAAAATATTTATGTGAACTCCCGAAATATTTACATACATATGTTAAAAATTTTGCCGGAGAAGTTGGAATAATTACTTTTGTAATTATGGCTAATGGAAAAGAAACACTCTACCAAATTGATTTAGGCGGTGGAGTAATAATACAAGCAGAAGAAAGATTTTTTATTTTTATAAATGAAGAGGAGAATGAAAATATGGCAGCATTAACAGGTTATAAAGCAGTAGCAGTAATCGTACAGGGTTCAGGATGTTGTAAAAGAGATTATCATTTTGCTATTTATGAAGATGGTACTGATTATAAGCCAGGAGATATGGTTAAGGTGTCTAACGGTAATGGCTTTGATGTAATCAAAGAAATCATTACACCGGAAGAGGCACATGAAAGATTTAAGAAAAATATTACTGCTGAAATTATTTGTAAGGTTGATACCACAGCATATGATGAAAGAGTAAGAAAACGTAAAGAAGCAGCGGATATTAAGAAAGAAATGGATAAAGTTATTAAACAGATGGACGAGAAGATGAAATATGAGATCTATGCAGAAGAGAATCCTGATCTTAAAGATATGCTGAAAAAATATATGGAATTAACTAGATGAGAGGATGATTAGTGTGAAAAAAGCATTTATTTTAAGTATTCCTATGTTTGTGATTACATTTATTGGTTCAGGCATAATTTTGTCATACACGCAAATTGGTCATAAAACAACAACCGGAATAACATTATTACTTTTATTAATTACATATTGTTTATATGGTAAGACAATATGATTTGGATTACAGGTGACACGCATGGGGGTTGGGTTCACAGGCTGAATAAAGACTCATTTCCCGAACAAAAAGAAATGACCAAAGATGATTATGTGATTGTCTGTGGAGATTTTGGAATCTGGGATGATTCACCTGCTGAACGATGGAACCTTGCATGGTTAGAACAAAGAAATTTTACTACATTATTTGTAGATGGTAATCATAGTAATTTCGATATACTTGATTCTTATCCCGTAAATGAATGGCATGGTGGAAAAGTGCATTTCATTAGACCATCAGTTATTCATCTTATGAGGGGACAGGTGTTCGATATAAATTATAAAAAAATATTCACTTTTGGTGGAGCCGCCAGCCATGATATTTCAGATGGGATTTTAGAAATTAATGATCCGAGACTGAAAACATGGAAAAAAAATCCAAATAAAATGTATAGAGTCAACCATGTATCATGGTGGAAACAAGAGATGCCTGACGAAGAAGAAATGGCTGAAGGAAGAGAAAATCTTGAATTAGTAGGTAATAAAGTGGATTTTATTATTACACATTGTACAGCTTCTTCTACAGCAGCATTATTGTCACATGGATTATATAAACCAGATAAATTAACTGAATATCTTGAGACAATACGATATGGCATTGACTATAAATATTGGTTCTTTGGTCATTATCATGACAATAAAAATGTTACATCAAAAGACATTTGTTTATACGATCAGATTGTGAGGATTGCATAATGGTAGACACGTCAGAACTTACAGAAAATTCTAAAGATTATATTGAAAAATTAAAGAATGGGAGAATGAAGATGGAAAAAGAGAAAAAGAAAGTTTTGATTGTAATTGATGTGCAGAATGATTTTGTAACAGGAAGTCTTGGCACTCCGGAAGCTCAGAAAGTTGTGCCGAATATAATCAACAAAGTAAATGAGTATAACGAAAGAGATGACGCGATTATTTTTACAGCAGATACTCATCGAGACGATTATCTTAACACTCAGGAAGGAAAGAAGCTACCTATCTCTCATTGTATTGTAGGCACTAATGGATGGAATTTTGTTCCAGAATTAGGCATCTATGAACCATCTCCAATGGAAAAAATCTATATAAAAGAACAATTTGGATACAATTGGAATAAATGTCCATGGTTGAACGCATATGATATTGAAGTCATAGGTTTAGTCACTGATATCTGTGTAGTCTCAAATGCACTTATTCTTAAAGCAGCTTTTCCTGAAAATAAAATTACAGTAGATGCTTCTTGCTGTGCCGGTTCAACACCAGAAAAACATAAAGCTGCACTTGAAGTAATGAAGAGTTGTCAGATTAATGTAATTGGAGAATAAGGCATAAATATAAATAGTAAAAAATAATAAAAAGAAAGCGTGAAATAATGAAAATCAAAAACATTAATAATGTAGAGACATTTTTAGAAGTAGTAAATGAATGTAGAGGAGATGTAACATTAACATCAATATATGGAGATAAATATAATTTAAAGTCTACATTAACTCAATATGTTGCCATTGCAGCTTTGTTAGGCGATCATGGAGAAGAGCTAGAGTTGTGGTGTACAGATAAAGATGATGAGAAGAAGTTCTTAAAAATGTTTAATGAACATCCAGAGATGATTTAAGCAATAATTATTGTTTATTAGAAAAAAGAGGTAATTATTAATGATAAAAATTAATAAAGAGGTTTTCAAGCCAGAATATTTTCCGGACGGAACAATGAAATTAAACATGTGTAATACAGATAATATAGTAGATATAAGCTGGTTTTATGATTCAGAAAGTGAACTTATTCAATTATATTATATTGTTAGTCATGTTTTTGATCAGGATCCTGAAGCATATATCAGTTTATTTATGCCATATGTGCCAAATGCACGATTTGATAGAGTAAAAAATGAAAAAGAAATATTTACTCTGAAGCATTTTTCTGAATTTATTAATAATCTTGGGTTTAATGAAGTAACAGTGTTTGACCCTCATTCATATGTATCTGAGGCGCTAATTAATAGGCTTTGTATTCAAAATCCGTTAATTTTCATTCATAAATCTATTAATAGGATTACAAAAACACCGGAAGAATTACTTTTGTTCTTCCCGGATGAAGGAAGCGTGAAAAGATATGAAGATGTAATTAAAACATATCCAAATTCTCCGTATGCGTTTGGTATAAAGAATCGAGATTGGACTACCGGGCAGATTAAAGGATTATCTGTAAATGGTCAAACAGATAAGATTAAAGATAGAGATGTACTTATCATTGATGATATATGTAGTAAAGGCGGCACGTTCTATCATAGTGCATTAAAACTTAAAGAACTTGGAGCAAATAAAATTTATCTTTATATAAGTCATTGCGAGAATACAATTTATGAGGGTGAACTTCTGAAAAACAATGGACTGATTGAAAAGATTTATACAACAGATACGATTTTGACAAATCTGGAAAGTCCTAAGATTGAACTGGTTGGAAGGTTTAGATAAGGAGACATTATGAAACCAATTATTAGTCCTTGGCTGATTTATTTTGCAAGTAGAGTGGATTATTTAAAAATTTTTGCTGGTTGTATTTTAGCATGTTGCATGGTTGCAATATTAACTGCATTTATCGCAGGTGACATAGAATATGGATCTGTATTAACTTATAAAAGTTTCATGCAGAAATGCTTAATAGCTTCTATTGTTAGTGCAGTGGTTTTAGTTATTACTCCAAGTGAAAAAACAATATATACAATGGCAGCAGTAAATGAAATTACACCAAATAATATTCAAGCAGTTGGTAAAACTGGTAAAGATATAGTTGATTATATTACAGATCAGATTAACAAAGTTGTAAATAAAGATGACGAAAAGGAGAAGTAGAATA
The DNA here is from genome assembly GCA_934402155.1 of uncultured Blautia sp. Lineage (GTDB taxonomy): Bacteria > Bacillota > Clostridia > Lachnospirales > Lachnospiraceae > Blautia_A. Next base: position 7,069 of record CAKRTP010000090.1, read on the forward strand.
TGTACGATACATTAGCGATTTTATTATGCGACACTTATAAAACATGCCATAACCGAATGTTTCCTAATAAACTTACAAAATTAGTATCTTATTGGACTCCAAGAAGATCAATGTTGAATTATCATGATCATATGGTATTTTTCGGGCTACAAGCATTCATTAAGAAATTTTTAATTGAGGATTTTAATAAAAATTTCTTTGATTTACCAGAGAGTACAATAAGATATGAATATTCTTACACAATGAATACGCAGTTAAAGCCAGATGATTATGATATTGAACCTGTCATTAAATTACATAAATTAGGTTTTCTGCCTATTCAGATCCGTGC
>CAKRTP010000091.1 GCA_934402155.1 uncultured Blautia sp.
AACACTTTATTATGAAGAGAAAAAAAATCCTGAAACATTTCATGATTACTGTCTTGCCCTTGACCGTAAGCTGCTGACCGAACACAAGCTTTATGTCCCGGAGCTGCTGACAGAGGCCTGGTATCCTTACATGAAAGAAAAAGATCTCTTCCTTGACCTGTCCGGAAATATCATGCTCTATAAACATTACCGCTACACTCCCGTTTTTTCTCATGAACATGAATTTTTTGAAATCCTCTGTCTTTATGACGGATCAGCAGATACAACGATCCAGGGAATCCGCCACACTCTGCACACAGGAGATATCTGCATCATTCCGCCACATACCAGGCACAGCATCGGGATTTTTGATGACAGTATTGCTTTTAATATCCTGATCCGGAGCAGCACGTTTCAGTCTACTTTCTTTCAGTCTCTGACAGCTGACAGTGCCCTGGCGCAGTTTTTTGCCCACGTATTGTACCGTAAAACAGAGGGCAATTACCTGATCTTCCATACAGGAGACGATCTGCAGATTCGAGAAATGCTGGAAAACCTTTATATAGAATATCTCAGTCATGAGAAGTACAGCTACACTTTTTTGAATTCCATGCTGATACTTTTCTGGGCAATGCTGCTGCGCTACCACGAAAAGAACATTGAGTCCATACTTACCAGAGATAATTCCGGAAATTCTGTCACGGAAATTCTGAATTATCTGAATCAGCACTACCAGACTGCAACTTTAAGTACAGCTGCGGAACATTTCGGCTACAGTACTTCTCATTTCAGCACCCTGATAAAGGAGAGTACCGGACAGACGTTTCTGCGGATCATTCGTGAGATCAAGCTGACTCAGGCATGCCGTGCTCTACGCGAAACTTCCCTCAGCAATCATGCAATCTGTGAACTCGTCGGCTATGACAGTCCGGAGCATTTTATGCGTACTTTCAAGAAAGCTTATGGAATGACTCCCGGCGAATATCGTAAGAAACACAAAGAATAAGTTTCACACTGCAAAAATATTTTTTCCTCTTACTTTTTTTGTATATTCTCTTTACAAAGTCCAGATACTGGGGTATCTTAAAGACAGATGAGAAAATCAATATTGAGGTTTGTGTTATGTGTGAAAATTCAAAGAAAAAAGCCCGTTCAATCACAATGACGACGGGCTCTTTGTGGCGTAATCTTTTTCTTTTCAGCATCCCGCTGATGTGCTCTCAGCTTCTCGAAGTCCTGTTCAATTTAAGTGATGTGGCTGTCGTTGGAAGATTTGCTGACTACAAGGCACTTGGGGCAGTCGGTTCTACTACCCTGCTGGTAACTTTATTTGTCGGATTTCTGATTGGTATGGGAAGTGGTGTCAATGTTTGTGTTGCGCACACCCTTGGTGCCAGAGATGAGCAGCGCACCATAGAAAACGTGCACACTTCTCTTCTGCTCTGTGCATTGATGGGACTGCTGATGGGAACAGTCTGTTTCTTCTTCTCAGAATGGATGCTCACACTTTTGCATACAAAAGATGACCTGATCCGGCAGGCAACTCTTTATCTTAAGATTTATGCGATCGGACTTCCTGCAATGGGAATCTATAACTTCGGCAACGGCGTTTTAAGTGCCCGTGGAGAAACCAAACGTCCGCTTTATTATCTCGCATTTGCCGGTGTTCTGAATGTTATTCTGAACCTGTTTTTTGTCATTGTACTTCATATGGCTGCTGCCGGGGTTGCAACCGCCAGTGCCATTGCACAATATGTCTCTGCTGCCCTCATCATGAATCATCTTTTTCGACGCAAGGATGAATGTCATGTCAGTTTAAAGAAGATCCGGTTACACAAAAACATTGCTGTTTCAATCCTGATGATCGGAATTCCGGCCGGGATCCAGAATGCGATTTTTGCGATTGCCAATCTGTTTGTACAGGTCGGCGTCAACTCTTTTGATACTGTTATGGTTTCTGGAAGTGCGGCCGCTACAAATGCAGACACACTGATCTTTAATGTCATGTATGCCTTTTACACCGGATGCTCCAGTTTCATCAGTCAGAACTTCGGTGCAGGTAATAAAAAAAGAATACTCCAGAGTTATTTTATAAGTCTGTTTTATGCTTTTACTGCCGGTGCCATACTTGGTCTTCTGCTGTTTCTTTTTGGGCACCAGTTTCTTTCTCTGTTTGCCACCGATGCCGCAGTCATTGAAGCGGGTATGCAGAGGATCCGCATCATGTCTTTTTCTTATGCTGTGTCCGCTTTTATGGACGCTTCACTTGCAGCATCGCGCGGAATCGGAAAAACTATCGTACCGACGATCATTATCATTCTTGGCTCCTGTGTCTTTCGAATTGTGTGGGTTTATACAGTTTTTGCTTATTTCCATACTATTCCGGGATTATACCTGCTTTACTTTTTTTCCTGGGTCATCACATCCATCGCAGAAATCATTTACTTTGCAGTCAGCTATCGGAAACTCCGCATCCGGTAGCTGATTTTTTGTTTTTCGATTCCATAAGCTGTCACAAAGTGTTAAATTATTATCATTTTTCAAAATTTAATTGTTTTTTTATTGCTTTTATTGATGAATTATGTATAATTAACTCTATGAGAAGTTGGAGTGTTCCACTTCTTGAAGGTTAAAGCAGCCAGCATATAGATGGCTCTAATAAAGAAGAGAGGTAAATGTAAGATGGCAAAAATCGATTTAACTAAGTATGGCATCACAGGTACAACAGAAGTTGTATACAATCCTTCTTATGAAGTATTATTCGAGGAAGAGACTAAAGCAGGTCTTGAAGGCTTCGAAGTAGGACAGGAAACAGAACTTGGCGCTGTTAACGTTATGACAGGTATCTACACAGGACGTTCTCCTAAAGATAAATTCATCGTTATGGATGAGAACTCCAAAGATACAGTTTGGTGGACTTCTGATGAATACAAGAACGACAACCATCCTGCAACACAGGAAGCTTGGGATGCTTGTAAAGAAATTGCAAAGAAAGAACTTTCCAACAAGAAACTTTTCGTAGTTGACGCATTCTGCGGTGCTAACGCTGATACTCGTATGGCTATCCGTTTCATCGTTGAAGTTGCATGGCAGGCACACTTTGTTACAAACATGTTCATCCAGCCAACAGCTGAAGAGCTTGAGACATTTGAGCCGGATTTCGTTGTATACAATGCTTCCAAAGCAAAAGTTGAAAACTATAAAGAACTTGGCCTCAACTCCGAGACAGCTGTAATGTTCAACATTACATCCAAAGAACAGGTTATCATCAACACATGGTACGGCGGAGAAATGAAGAAAGGTATGTTCTCCATGATGAACTACTTCCTTCCGCTGAAAGGCATCGCAGCTATGCACTGCTCCGCTAACACAGACATGAATGGCGAAAACACAGCTATCTTCTTCGGACTTTCCGGAACAGGTAAAACAACTCTTTCCACAGACCCGAAACGTCTCCTGATCGGTGATGACGAACACGGCTGGGATGACAACGGCGTATTCAACTTCGAAGGTGGATGCTACGCAAAAGTTATCAACCTTGACAAAGATTCTGAGCCGGACATCTACAATGCAATCAAACGTAACGCTCTTCTTGAGAACGTAACAGTTGATGCAAACGGAAAGATCGACTTCAACGATAAGAGCGTAACAGAGAACACTCGTGTTTCCTATCCGATCGACCACATCGAAAAAATCGTTCGCCCGATTTCTTCTGCACCGGCAGCTAAGAACGTAATCTTCCTGTCCGCAGACGCATTCGGCGTACTTCCTCCAGTATCTATCCTGACAGAAGCTCAGACACAGTACTACTTCCTGTCCGGATTCACAGCAAAACTTGCTGGTACAGAGCGTGGAATCACAGAGCCTACACCTACATTCTCAGCTTGCTTCGGCCAGGCATTCCTGGAACTGCACCCAACAAAATATGCAGAAGAGCTTGTTAAGAAAATGGAACAGAGCGGAGCAAAAGCTTACCTCGTTAACACAGGATGGAATGGAACAGGCAAACGTATCTCCATCAAAGATACTCGTGGTATCATCGATGCTATCCTCAACGGAGATATCAACAACGCTCCTACCAAGACAATTCCATACTTCAACTTCGAGGTTCCTACAGAACTGACAGGTGTTGATACAGGAATCCTTGACCCACGTGACACATACGCAGATGCTGCACAGTGGGAAGAAAAAGCAAAAGATCTTGCTGCAAGATTTATCAAGAACTTCGCTAAATACGAAGGAAATGCTGCTGGTAAAGCACTTGTTGCTGCTGGTCCTCAGTTATAATTTCATAACCTTTAGCAAATCCCAGGGGCTGCCGTTTATCGACAGCCCCATACTTTTTTTATCATAAATAAATACTACGAAACGAGATGATTAGACATGAGTTGGTATAATGAAGCTGTTTTTTATCATATTTATCCTTTAGGCCTTGCAGGTGCACCAAAACATAATGACTATACTGAACCTGTACATCGTCTGAACACACTTCTTCCCTGGATCGATCACATCAAAGAGATCGGTTGTACTGCACTGTACATCGGTCCGCTCTTCGAAAGTGTGGGACATGGATACGAAACCACAGACTATAAAAAGCTGGATTCCCGTCTTGGAACCAACGAAGATCTTACCGCCTTTGTAAAAATCTGTCACGCAAAAGGGATCAAAGTTATTTTTGATGGTGTATTCAATCACACTGGGCGTGATTTCTTCGCCTTCAAAGATATACAGCAGAATCGCGAACATTCCAGATATCTTAACTGGTACTGCAATGTCAATTTCTGGGGAAACAATGAGTATAATGATGGATTTTCCTATGATAACTGGGGCGGATATAATCTGCTGGTAAAATTAAATCAGAGAAATCCTGAAGTACAGAATTATATTTGTAATGTGATCCGTTACTGGGTTTCTGAATTTGATGTTGACGGAATTCGCCTGGACGCTGCAGATGTCCTTGACTTTGATTTCATGCGTGCTCTTCGCCGTACTGCGGAAGAGGTCAAGCCTGACTTCTGGTTAATGGGTGAAGTTATCCATGGCGATTACAGCAGATGGGTAAATGGTGAGACACTTCACAGTGTTACAAACTATGCACTGCACAAGGCTCTTTACAGCGGACATAATGACCACAACTATTTTGAGATTGCGCATACCGTAAAATATCTCCAGAATATGGGAAATCTCGATCTCTATAACTTTGTGGATAACCACGATGTAGAACGAATTTATACAAAATTGTCCAACAAAGCACACTTTAACCCAGTTCATGTACTTCTTTATACTCTTCCAGGTGTTCCAAGTATCTATTATGGTTCTGAATTTGGTATCGAAGGACGTAAGGAACGTTCTTCTGATGACAGTCTGAGACCTGCACTGAATCTTAAGGACTATGCCGATGCAGCAAAGACCAATCCCTGCACTGCCCTGATCTCTGCGCTCGGAAAAATCAGACAGAATACACCTGCACTGAGTTACGGAAGCTATACTGAACTCATGCTTACCAACCGACAGTTTGCATTTGCACGCGATCTTGATGGTGTCCGTGTGATCATCACAGTCAATAATGATGACAATGACGCCGGAATGAACCTTCCTGCCGGAAATTCAGCCGAATACATCGGAACCCTGACCGGACAGAAAGTTTCCGTAGAAGGTGGACGAATCAATGTAACTGTCTCTGCAAACAGCGGCGAAATCTGGGTACCGTCCGGTGAAATGCCAGAATATACTCCTGTACAGATCAAAAATGCTGCTTCCAAACCAGTTGTGCCGGTTTCCGAACCGACCTCTGACCAGACAGAATCAAAGGATACTGTAAATAATATTTCTGCAGCTGAAGAAACATCTTCCGTTGAAGAAACAGTACAGGAATCATCAGAAACTGCTGCAGTCCCTGCATCTGATGAAAATGTCGAGGAAAAAGAACCTGTCCAGGTTGATCCGAACAAAGCTCCGGAAGACATGACTGTTGAAGAATTACAGGCTTCCATCCTTTCCAGAATGACAAATAACGGACCTGTTACTGATCAGATGAAAAAAACTGTTTATGATAATATCTGGCATGATTCTCTTGTAAACTGGCTCAAAAGTTTTCACTGAGCTTTCCCGGGAATTACAGTCATAAGAACAAAAAACAGGGTACTGTGTATTCTTTACACAGCCCCTGTTTTTTATGTTACTGTATTATCTACTCAAATAATTTCTTTACCATCTCAGCATCAAAAGTTACTGATGTCACCTTATTTACTTCTATCTGATACAGTGCATGCGCCGCAATGTGTTCCGCTGCCTGTTCCAGATCACGGATTCCTGTCGTATCCGCAAAGTGCTCGATCACTGCATCCAGTCCATCCGGTGCGATCACACACTCTTCCTCTCTCAGATTCATTCTCTTTAAGACTTTCGGAAGAGCAAATCTGGAGAATATCACTTTTTTCTCTTCTGCTGTATAATCCGGAAGCTCAATGACCGCAAAACGGGACATCAACGGTGCACTGATCTGTGCCTTATCATTTGCTGTTGCGATAGGATAAACACCAACCGTCGGAACCATACATTCCATATAGTTATCTGTAAATCCCAGATTATCCAGAAGTGTCAGAAGCACATCTGCCGGATTTCCATTTCCCTTTCCATTCGTTGCTTTATCCAGTTCGTTAATGATGAATACCAGATTTGATTCGCCTGCCATGGAAAAAGCTTCCATAATGATTCCCGGCTTTGCATTTGCATAAACACGTGAACTTCCTGTAAGCTGTTCCGGATCATTGATAGAACTCATATCCAGGGTTGTCCACGGCAATTTCAAGATCCGTGCCACAGCATAGGCAATCTGCGATTTACCTGTTCCCGCCGGTCCTACAAGAAGAAGTCCATAAGCAGGAAGTGTATGTGTACGGTTGATCTGGATGATCGTCTCAATGATTCTCTGTTTTACCTTCTCCATCCCGTAGAGTTCTTCATCCAGAATACGACGCGCTTCCACAGGATCGATAGATTCAAAATAATCGTTTTTCCACTGAATGTTCATCATGATAGACAATGCTCTCTGTGCATGTCGTCTTTCTTCCTGAGATACCTCATGAGATCGGGCTACTGCAAGGTTTCTCCTTGCCCAGAGGCGTATATTATCCGGCATGGTTCTTCCGGCGCAGGTCATAAAGTCCGTAATACTCTGGATGCTGGTAAGTTTCATATTGTCTCCATCTTCACCCTCATCCTCATTTTCTGAAAGTTCCGTCGGTGCATTGCTCGCAAGAAGACGCTCAATCATAAACTGCAGAAAGCCATCCTCTGCTGAGAGCTTGGTTCCTCCCCCAAATGCTGTCTCGCGAATCTTATAAACAGCATA
>CAKRTP010000092.1 GCA_934402155.1 uncultured Blautia sp.
CTGACAAACAAAGTTCCATAATCACGGCCTTCTATGATCTTGTGGATGATGTGAAAATCTGCGCCATTTGCAATGACCATATCCGCCCCTGCCGCTGTTGCAATCTCGGCAGCCGTAAGCTTCGTTGCCATTCCGCCTGTCCCGACCTTGCTTTTGGGGCCTTTGCCCATACTCAGAAGCTTCTCATCCAGTTTCTCCACTATATGGATAAATTCTGCATCAGGATTGCTGTTTGGATCATCTGTGAACAGCCCGTCAATGTCAGAAAGCAGGATCAGAAGGTCTGCACCGATCAGCCCTGTGATCACGGCTGACAGAGTATCATTGTCACCAAAAGATGCCATCATTTCCAGCTCATAACTGGAAACAGAGTCGTTTTCGTTTACGATCGGAATCGCTCCGACATCAAGAAGCTCCTCAAATGTATTTCTTGCATTCATACGGTTCAGGTTATTGACCATGGTGCCCTTTGTCATAAGTATCTGCGCTGCCACCTGATTATATTCTGCAAACAGCTTCTGGTAGATCATCATAAGCTTTGCCTGACCAACTGCAGAACATGCCTGTTTCTTCTTAAGTTCAGCCGGTTTCCCGTGAAGTCCGAGTGCAGAAGCACCTACTGCAACAGCTCCGGAAGTTACCAGTACTACATCCTTGCCCTGATTATGAAGATCACTTAATTCGCGGACCAGAACTTCCAGTTTTCGCAGATCCAGTTTATTGGTTTCTTTGTGGATCAGGGAAGAAGATCCTACCTTTATCACAATACGTTTTTTATCTTTTAACAACTCGCGGTAATTCATTACTGTATCTCTCCAAGTATAATTTATTGTCATCCCCTGTCGGAGATATAGAACCTGTCTATCTGGTGATTCCGAGGTCATTCAGTGCTTTTGCCTGTTTTGCCTCCATCACAGCTGCCTCTTCAGGTGTCATGTGATCGTATCCCAGAAGATGAAGCATGCTGTGTGCGAACAGAAAACTGAATTCCCTCTCTATGCTGTGTCCGTATTCCTGTGCCTGGGAATAAACTCTGTCCACTGAGATCATCACATCTCCGAGAAGAAGCTCGTCCGTATCCAGATCAAAATATTCATCTTTCTCGTCAATAACAGAATAATCTGCCGGCTTCTCAAACGGGATCATCGGGAAGGAAAGAACATCTGTCGGAGAATCGATCAGACGGAACTCTGCATTTACCTTACGGATCTCCTCGTTATCTGTGATGACCAGGTTCACGCTGATCTCGTACGGACATTTCTCCAGTTCCAGGATGTGAGATGCCACTTTTTCGGCAAGCTGTTCATAAGGGATCTCCAGTTTCTGTTCTGTTTCATATTCGATCTGAATGGTCATTTTTTCTTCTCCTCACTGCGTCTTGCCGGACGTCTTACCGGCTTCTGCTTCTTTTCGTAATCATCATATGCCTGCACGATCTGCTGTACCAGCGGATGACGCACAACGTCTTTGCTGGTAAGCTGGCAGAATCCAATATCATCAATCTTCTTAAGTACCTTCGCAGCAACATCAAGGCCAGACACGGCATCCTTTGGAAGATCCTTCTGGGAAGCATCTCCGGTCACAACTACCTTGGAACCAAAACCGATACGTGTCAGAAACATCTTCATCTGTGCCGGTGTTGTATTCTGTGCCTCATCCAGAATAATGAATGCATTATCCAGTGTACGTCCCCTCATATAGGCAAGTGGTGCAACCTCGATCAGTCCACGCTCCATGTTCTTGGCAAAACTGTCCGCCCCCATGATCTGATAAAGAGCATCATACAGAGGACGAAGATACGGGTCTACCTTGCTCTGAAGATCTCCGGGAAGAAATCCCAGTTTCTCGCCCGCCTCGATCGCGGGTCTGGTAAGGATGATACGGCTGACTTCTTCGTTTCGGAAAGCAGTCACTGCCATCGCCATGGCCAGATAAGTTTTACCGGTTCCTGCCGGTCCGATGCCGAATACGATCATTTTTTTGCGGATCTGCTCCACATATTCTTTCTGTCCGAGAGTCTTCGGCTTGATCGGACGGCCCTGGATCGTATTGCAGATAAAATCTTTATCTATTTCTGTAAGTACCTGGTTCCGCTCTTCCATAGCCAGTGATAATGCATAAGTCACATTCTGTCTGGTAATGGTGTTGCCTTGGCCTGCAAGTGCTACCAGTTCATCTATCAGCTTCTTTGCCTGAGTTGCGCTCCCGTCTGTACCCAGAATCTTCAACATGCCGTCTCTGGATATCAGTGTTACATTCAGTGTGCGCTCGATCAGTTTGAGATGTTCATCAAACTGTCCAAATACATTTCCCTCCAGATCTGCGGGCACCTGAGTGTGTAACTCAATAATGCTGTTGGTCATTCTCTGTTGTCCTTTCTTCGGGCTGCTCCTTCTTTTTGACAGGAACTTCCCTTCCGGTTTTTTCTATAATTTCCAAAGACCCTTTGCTGATGCAGGTCTTATGGTCAGTCTCTATTTTAACATTATTTGCAGATATTTGAAGCCCTTTTTGCATTAATTTTTGCTCATATGCCTGCAAAATCTCCCATGACAGGATCTTTGCCTCATTTTCAGTGCGGTTTTTCACAGTTTTTTCACATTCTTTTCGGATGATCATTCCGCAGGAGACAGGCAGAAAAAAATTTTCTGTCATCTTGAAAGGATGATAGTCTGTCATCTGTTCCCAGTTTTCTTTCTTCTCTGCTCCAAAAGAAAAAATCCATTTTCCAAACAGAAGACAGATTCCCTTTTTTTCTTTTCCCGTAAAAACCTCTGTCTGATATTCCAGGGGGACTTCATGATAATATGCCTGGGTATATTTAATATAAACGTCGGCATCTGCTCTCACATACTGATACTTATAAACTTCCTGGCTGTCGTTTTTTAATTCCAGCACACCGGAAACCAGAATATCACCCTTTTTACAGGTATCGCCCGGATGAAGAAGCGGTACTCCGCTGCGGGTGATCATTTTTACGATGACCCCATCTTTTTCGGCTTCCAGACTGCTGGCCTTCTGTTCTTTATTTGAATCATCTTCAGAAAAAACGCCTTCCTTTATCTCAAGGATCAGCCTGGTTCCCCTCAGTTTTGCCGAGATCCATGCGATCCCCGGATATTCTTCCCGTACTGATGCTGCGATCTCACTGCAGTTTATTTTTTTTCGGGAAATTCCATGCCGGATCCCCTGTTCTCCCAGAAAGTCCAGAATTTCTCCCGTGGCATATTGTCTGTTCCCCTCAATATGAATATTCCAGATATGTCCGGACAAAAAAACAAGAAGACCTGCACACAGCAAGATGCCAAGAAAAAATGCCTTTCTTTTTTTACTTCGATAAAAAAAGAAGGGCAGTCCATGTTTTTCAAGAATATGTATTCTGACACCTGTTTTGCGGCAAAGTGGTCTCAGGAGAAAGAAATCTTTTACTGCGAGTATCCCCGTAAGATCTCCGTCCGGATGACAATAAAGTTTTGTAATACAGATGTTTCTTCCTTTACAGAGATTCAGGAAACGCTCTGTCTGATCTCCACGTATCTGGATCTTTACACAGCCCTTCCAAAAACAGCTCAGATTTTTCATAAACACCTCTATTGTTCCAGGATTATTTCCCTGAAAATCCCACGGATCTGCATTTCCTCAGGTGTATAGTACAAAATCTTCAGAGATTTCCCATGAATGACCAGTTTTCCATTAAAGGTCAGAACAATTATTTCCTGTGGTTCATAACAGAGAATGCTGCGATAATTTTCTATCTGCAGCTGACTTTTGCCTGTGACGGTAAATATTGATTCTTTCAGAGCCAGATCACGTGGGATTTCCAGTGCCTCCGCCAGATTTTCTTTCCATTTATTTTGCTTTTTCATAAAAAAATCTCCGGCTTTTCTTTTTAATATATGCCGGAGATTTTTATTTAATGATTTTATTAAGATTCACGGAACAGTACCATGGAAAACCACAGGATCGTGTTTCCTCCAAGATTATATTCCATCTGTTTCTGCTCTACGATCTCACTTACCACAATGCCATGACTTTCAAGACATGGATGCATCCGTTCCGGGTGTCTGCATGGCTCGCCCTTTGGATACGCACATTCCCTGCAGATATCACAGGATTCTGTCGAGAGCGTAAAAGTATCCATTCCTTCACGCTGCAGATATTCTGCAATCTCTGTAGTCAGTTCTTCGTGTGCATCTCTTGTGGAAAGCATCTCTTCCATATTCATGAGATCAGAAACTTCCGCGACACTGGAAAAAAAGACTGCATGATCATAACCATGGATCCTGTTTTCACATTCCTTAAGGGTTCCGACTGCCGGCGGACAGGCCCATGTTGTTCCGTAACGCTCGCATTCCTGTTTACATACAATGCGAACCCTCTCTGCCACAGACAGAGCTTTCGTATCCAGGATACGATATTCATAGACAGGATATTCTGCTATAAATTCTTCAAATTTCTCTATATTTAATTCTGCCGCCATCGGACAGCCTCCCTCTTAATCCAGAATGATCAGTGCCATAAAAACAAGATTCTCATCGCCGCTGTTTGTCAGGCCGTGACCCTGACCATCCGGGGTAAAAGTCACATCTCCTGCACCTACCATGCGAAGAGTTCCATTATCACTGTAGATTCCCTTACCGGAAAGGATATAGTAAGTCTCACTTTCATTATGATGCTCATGATAACCAAGAGAGCATCCCGGTTCCAGGGTAACCTCTGCGTACATTCTGCATTTTCCGTTTAACTGTTTCTCGTCCAGAAGACGTTTGATCAGTACATGTCCCATACCGCCTGCCATATTTTCTACGCGTTCTGTTGTCATAGTTATTTCCTCCTCTTAATGGTATAAAGAATTATCTTTAACTGTCAGTAAATTTACAGTTAAGATCATTTATGATAAGGCTCATGGTTCAGAATCCGGTATCCCCGGTAGATCTGTTCCAGGAGAATCATCTGCATAAGCTGATGAGGGAAGGTCATCTTTGAAAAACTCAGCTTAAAATCAGCTCGGGCAAGAACCTGCTCTCCAAGTCCAAGAGAACCGCCGATCACAAATGCCACAGAGCTTTTCCCTTCCACTCCAAGCTGTCCTATCTTCTGCGACAGCTGCACGGAATCCAGCATTCTGCCATCGATTGCAAGAGCGATCACATAATCCTGATCACGGATATGTTTCATCAGGCGTTCTGCTTCCGTCGCCTTGATCTGTTCGTTCAGGGCATCAGAAGCCTTGTCCGGTGTCTTTTCGTCCGGAACCTGACAGAAAGTAAGTCTGCAGTAGCGGCTCAGACGCTTGGCATATTCCGCAATGCCGTCATTCAGATATTTTTCTTTGATTTTTCCAACTGTTAAAATACGGATTTCCATTATACGTTATGTTCCTCTATATAGCTTTCAAATTCTTCCATCGACATCAGTACCTTGCGGGGCTTTGTGCCTTCTTCCGGTCCGACTACACCGGCATCGGAGAGCTGATCCATGATCCTCGCTGCCCTGTTAAACCCGATCTTGAACATTCGCTGCAGCATGCCGATCGATGCCTTTTCCTTTTCGATGATAAATTTACCTGCATCTACAAAATAAATATCATTCTCATCATTTCCTGAGGAAGATCCTCCTGACAGACTGATCGTATTTACCTGCTGCTCGATCTGCGGATTATAGGTAACTTTCGGATTTTTGTCCGCAAGAAATTCCACAATGCTGCTGACTTCCTCATCTGATACAAAAGCTCCCTGCAGTCTTGCCGGCTTCTGATAACCCTGTGGATAAAACAGCATATCACCCTTACCCAGCAGTTTCTCTGCACCATTCATATCAAGGATCGTTCGTGAGTCAACTCCTGAAGAAACAGAAAAGGCAATTCTCGACGGCATATTCGCCTTGATCAATCCTGTGATGACATTTACAGATGGTCTCTGAGTCGCGATAATAAGATGAATTCCTGCCGCACGGGCAAGCTGTGCCAGACGACAGATTGCGTCCTCCACTTCACCCGGTGCAACCATCATAAGGTCTGCCAGCTCATCTACGATAATGACGATCTGCGGCATTGGCTTTTGGGGCTCTGCTCCCTCCGGCACCGCCATGTTTTTGATCTTGCGGTTGTATTCCCCAAGATTTCGTACTCCATACTCTGCAAAAGTATTATATCTGCTCATCATCTCCGATACTGCCCAGTTCAGGGCGCCTGCTGCTTTTTTCGGATCGGTGACGACCGGAATGAACAGATGCGGGATTCCATTATATACACTCAGCTCAACCACCTTCGGGTCGATCATGATAAGTTTGACCTCCTCCGGAGATGCCTTGTAGAGAATACTGATGATCAGTGTATTGATACATACTGATTTACCGGATCCGGTCGCACCTGCGATCAGAAGATGCGGCATTTTTGCAATATCTGTCACCACCGGTTTACCGGCAATATCCTTACCAACCGCAAAAGATAATTTTGATTTTGCAGTCTGGAATTCCTGTGACTGTAATATCTCCCTGAGCATAACTGCATGATTTTCCTTATTCGGGACTTCAATTCCCACTGCCGCCTTGCCTGGTATCGGTGCTTCAATACGGATATCCGGTGTTGCAAGATTCAGCTTGATATCGTCTGCAAGATTAACGATCTTGCTTACCTTGACGCCCATCTCCGGCTGTAATTCATATCGGGTGACAGTAGGCCCGCAGCTTACATTCGTGATCGTGACATTTACACCGAAATTATGAAGGGTTTCCTGAAGCTTCTTCGCAGTCTTGCGAAGATGTGCATCCGAGTCACCCTGTGATCTGCCGTCTCCCCTCTTCAGAAGCTTCAGCGGCGGATAACAGTACTGTCTTGGCGGTTCTTCTTTTTGTGAAGTGATTTCCTTCTCGATATTATTGATATCATTTTGGATCTCCTGCTCAGAAGACTTTGGATTTTTTTTCTGCGATGATGAAGCTTCTGCCGCCGGCTTCTCTGCAACCGGGACTTCTGGTGCAGGTTCCGGCTTCACTTCGTTCTTAAGATCTGCACGCCAGTCGGTTCCCTGATAAGCATCCTCTTCCTGCGCCTCTGTCATCTCCTCTTCTGCCGGAGTCTCCTTTGATACAACCGGCGGGATTTCCTCTTCCTCCTGCTGCACCAGAGCTTCTTCTGCCGGTGTTTCCTCTTTTGAGAAAGCCGGGAATGCAGGTTGTTCCTTTTCCTCTTCAGGTTCAGGAACACTCAGAGACTCAGCTCTCTGGATCTTGAATTCAAGCTGCCCCTGACTGCTCTCATCTGCCCTTACCGTATCTTCCTGCACAGGAA
>CAKRTP010000093.1 GCA_934402155.1 uncultured Blautia sp.
TATGTGTGGAATAGTAGGATATACAGGTGAGCAGCAGGCGGCACCGATTTTATTAAATGGTCTGGAGAAGCTGGAATACAGAGGATACGATTCAGCAGGTCTGGCTGTACGAAACGGTGAGAAGCCGGTGGAGATTATCAAGGCGAGAGGTCGTTTAAGAGTATTAGCAGAGAAGACCAATGATGGAAGTGCGCTAAAGGGTACTTGCGGTATAGGACATACCAGATGGGCAACACATGGGGAACCATCTGTTGAGAATGCACATCCTCATTGCAGTGATGATGGAAATGTGGTTGGTGTTCATAATGGTATTATTGAGAATTATCAGGAATTAAAGGATAAGCTGCTTCGAAAAGGATATCAATTTTATTCTTCGACAGATACCGAAGTGGCAATTAAACTGATTGATTATTATTATAAGAAGTATGTGGGAAACCCGGTGGATGCATTGAATCATGCCATGATTCGTATCAGAGGATCCTATGCACTTGCGGTTATGTTTAAAGAATATCCGGAAGAAATCTATGTGGCGAGAAAAGACAGTCCAATGATCATTGGGGTAAATGATCAAGAGTCCTATCTGGCATCTGATGTACCGGCCATTTTGAAATATACCAGAAATGTATATTATATCGGTAATATGGAAATTGGTTGTCTTCAGAAGGGTAAAGTTACATTTTACAATCTGGATGGAGATGAGATCGAAAAAGAACTGGTAGAAGTAAAGTGGGATACAGAAGCAGCAGAAAAAGCAGGATATGAACACTTTATGATGAAGGAGATTCATGAACAGCCAAAAGCAGTACGTGATACGTTGCATTCTGTTATCAAAGATGGTGCGATTGATTTAAGTGAAGTGGGAATGACAGAAGAAGAGATCAAAAATGTTTCCCAGATCTATATTGTGGCATGTGGATCAGCATACCATGTGGGAGTTGCGGCACAGTACGTTTTGGAAGATCTGACGCATGTTCCGGTACGTGTAGAACTGGCATCAGAATTCAGATATCGTAATACGATCTTGGATCCCAATGGTCTGGTAATCATTATCAGCCAGTCAGGAGAGACAGCAGACAGTCTGGCAGCATTGAGAGAAGCAAAGAAACGGGGAATCCAGACACTGGCAATTGTAAATGTAGTTGGATCATCCATTGCCAGGGAAGCTGATAAGGTGTTTTATACGTTAGCCGGACCGGAGATTGCGGTTGCAACAACGAAGGCATACAGTACCCAGTTGATAGCAATTTATTGCATGGCTGTTCAGATGGCATATGTACGTGAGATAATTGATGCAGAACGCTATCAGAATCTGATCTCAGAAATGCTGAAACTGCCGGATAAGATCGAAAAGATCCTGTATGATAAAGAGAGAATTCAGTGGTTTGCGGCAAAGCAGGCAAATGCACATGATATTTTCTTTATTGGAAGAGGACTGGATTATGCAATTTCTCTGGAAGGCAGCCTGAAGATGAAGGAGATCAGCTATATTCATTCAGAAGCTTATGCAGCAGGAGAACTGAAACACGGAACAATTTCTTTATTGGAAGACGGAACGCTGGTAATTGGTGTATTGACTCAGAATGATCTTTATGAGAAGACATTATCCAATATGGTGGAATGTAAAAGCCGCGGGGCTTATCTGTGTGGAGTTACCAGCTATGGTAATTATAGCATGGAAGATACGGCGGATTTTGTTACGTATATTCCAAAAACAGATCCACTGTTTGCAACATCACTGGCTGTAATCCCATTGCAGTTGATGGGATATTATGTGAGTGTGGCAAAAGGTCTGGATGTGGATAAGCCGAGGAATTTGGCCAAAAGTGTAACAGTAGAATAATATTTGGAAATAGTTCCTTGTCATAAGGCAGGGGACTATTTTATAATAGAGGAAACGGGAGAAAAAGAATGAGTCAGAAAATATTGGATGCCGGAAGAATGGAAGCCATCTGTGGCTTTGATATTCCAGGCAATTTTAAAGCATGTAATGTGTGTGGAAATGGACATATTAATGATACTTATATGATGACGTTTGAACAGGATGGAACACTGCAGAGATATTCATTGCAGCATATGAACCGAGGGGTATTTACAGATCCTGTAGCGTTAATGGAAAATATTCTGCATGTAACAGAGTACTTGAAGGAACAGATTCAAAAGCAAGGTGGGGATCCACAGCGAGAAACACTGGATTTTGTACGTGCAAAGACGGGAGAGCCATACTTTGTAGACAGCTATGGGGAATATTGGAGATCTTATCATTTTATTGAAGACGTACATGCATTAGAGGAACTAAGCTGTCCACAGGATTTTTATGAAAGTGCAATCGCATTTGGACATTTTCAAAAGATGCTGGCAGATTTTCCAGCAGACAGTCTTCATGAAACAATTGCCGGATTCCATGATACTAAAGCAAGATTTACTGCTTTTCAGAAAGTAGTAGAGAGGGATAGTTGCAAGCGGGCAGAAGGAGTGCAGAAAGAGATTCAGTTTGTATTGGATCGATATGATGTGGCCTGTGCCTTAGGTGATCTGCTGGCAGAAGGGAAGCTTCCGCTTCGTGTAACACACAACGATACCAAATCCAATAATGTGTTGATTGATGATGCTACAGGAAAGGGATTGTGTGTAATTGATCTGGATACAGTTATGCCGGGATTGGCGGTCAACGACTTTGGTGATTCGATCCGTTTTGGTGCAAGTACGGCAGCAGAAGACGAAAAAGATCTGACAAAAGTATCCTGCGATTTGGAATTATATGATATCTATGCCAAAGGTTTTATCGAAGGTTGTGACGGTATTCTTACCAATACAGAGATTGAATGTCTTCCGCTGGGAGCTAAAGTTATGACCTATGAATGTGGAATGAGATTCCTGACAGATTACCTTTCCGGAGACAATTATTTCAAAACAGATTACCCGACACATAATCTGGATCGGGCACGGACACAGTTCAAGCTGGTGGCAGACATGGAAGAAAAATGGGAACAGATGCAGGAGATCGTGAAGAAGTATCTGAAATAAAATGTGAGATGGGATGGAAGTTATAGATACAGAAGGAAATATAAGTTCTGATATTGTGGAAGATAATGAAAGGTTAAAACAATATGAAATATTGACATATTATCAGATAAAAAAGCATTGGCGAGATGATGTATATTGGAGAAAAGAATGGAAAATACGTATGTAAATAGTACTGGTAAAATAGAAATCATTCAAGTCATTCGTTTATATGCAGCTCTGTGTGTTATGATCTATCACAGTGGTCTGGTTGGAGAAAATGGTTACTTTGCAGTAGAGATTTTTAATATTATTAGTGGATTTATTATGGTATACAGCACAGAAAGGGAAAATTCTAAAGAGTTTTTTCTTAGAAAAAGACTGATAAGGATTGTACCGCTTTACTGGATACTTACTATTGTTATGTATATCTTTATAGTAGTGGATCCGGGGTTATCCATTATGTCAGAAGCTAAACCAGTATATCTTGTAAAATCGTTGCTTTTTCTTCCATTTGTAAATGGCAAAGGATATAATGCACCGATTCTAAGTCTTGGGTGGACCCTGAATTATGAAATGATGTTTTATGTTATTTTTTTCATTGCAATACATTTGAATCATAAATTACGGGCACTCTGGGCTTCTATAATCATTACCGGGTTCGTATTTCTGGGACGGATTCTGCATTTTAATGGGGATATTTATTGGAATTATTATACAGATATATATATGCTGGAGTTTGTGTTAGGGATTTTGTCTTTCTATGTAATACGGTGGGTGCGAATGAAGATGAAATGGAAATACAGAAATGTATTATACGGGTGTTTAATAGCAGCAAGTGTTATTTGGATGAGCTGTAATGTAGGAGTGACATGGGGATTTCACAGATGTTTTCAGTTGGGAATCCCGGCTGCAATCTTTTTTACAGGCAGTGTTTTGTGTTGTGAAAGGAGAAAGTTCCCAGTGGCGTTAGTGAAATTGGGAGATGTTTCTTTTTCTATATATTTGTTGGAATATTTTTCAACTGCCTTTTTTAAAACAATTACAGGTCAATGGACATTCGTTTCTAAAATTGCAATTTTTTTCATTATTATGGTCGTAACTTTAATAGCTTCTATGATATCATATGAGTTAATAGAAGTGGTATTAACCAATATTTTAAAGAAAAAATTTTGCTCCAGAGACTAGGAGGATAATGTATGATTGAAACAACCATGATGCTGTTGGCATTTTTAATATTAGCAGGTGTAGTTTGCTTTTTTTGCGCAATGTTAAAAGTAAATATGGGAGAGGGAGTATTTCTATCAGCATCAATGGTGATGCTATTATTAGTTGGTAGTAGTTGTATATTCCATACCTTTCAATTTGGAATGTATGGGATATATGCAGTAGCTTTAGCAGGAGCAATATTATTTGTCATAAGTTTTGCTCATACAGGCAATAGGAAAAAACAATTTACAGGATTTGGTGTACTGGTAAGTCTGCTGATTTTATACATGGTATGGTTATTCCTATATCATAATGATTTTATTCAACATATTGATGAATTCCATGAATGGGCGGCTGCAGTCAGATACATGCTTATTCATGATAAAATGCCGACTGGATATGATTTCATAGGAGGCGGGGGTCAGTATGGGTTTGCTACCAGTCTGTTTTTACTGTATTTTCAGAAATTGTCTGGATACAGTGAGCAGAATATGTATGTAGCAGCTTCACTATTGACATTTATAGGACTGTTATTACCATTTTCTGGATATAGTAAAAAAGATCTGAAAAAAGTATGGATTTATATAGGAATTATGTATATAGGTTTATATTCTTTATATACATATGGAACAAAAAGTCTTTATGTAGATATGCCCACAGCAGCATGGGCAGGGGGACTTGCCGGGTGGTGGATGAACAGGAATCCTGAGCGTAAAAAGAGTAATGTATTGATATTGCTCACTGGAATGTGTACATTGCATTTTATGAAACAATCGCAGGGAATATTGATGGCGGTATTTGTATTGTTTTTTGCGATAAGCTATACCTGGGTGATTGAAAAAGGAGTTATTCACAAGGAAAAGGCAATAAAAAAAATTCATATTGTATCAGGAATTTTATGTGTGTTAATATTGCTTGGATCTGCTGGTGTGATTGGTCTGGTATCTCAGATAAAGCCAATAGAAAATATACAAGTCATGGAAGATGGACAGGAAAATGTGACAGTTTCATATGAATTGCTGGGAAAAGAACTGTCACAAGGTGCGAGAAACTGGATTGAATTGTGTACAATAAATGGAGAAAAAGCAAAAGAGACTATAAAAAGTTTCGTCAAAAATTGTCTGGGGTCAGTAATGGCAGGCAAATCTAATTTAAAACTGGCATTTGTGCCCTTTGTTGGACTGCTTCTGATGCTGATTACGGTATATGGAGATTTATACGAGAAGAAAAGGGAAAGTTTTTTTTTCAGAGCATATATTATTGTAACAGCACTGGCATATTGTGCAGTATTGTATTTATCTTTTGTATTGATGTTTACTTATGCATTAAGTGTTGATGTAAAATCAAGTCACAGATATTTTTCAGTGTGTGCAGTTTATTTGCTGATTATTGTTATGACTTTGTTACTTGGAAAGGAAGAGACACAAAAAAGAACGGTATTGAAGTATGTAATGTGCGGATTGGGTGCAATGTTTTTGTATGGGATTAATACAAAATATATACCTAATATGACTGCACTGGACAAGGATGATGTAAGCGGATTTGAGAATATTATGGCAGCAAGACTGCAGTCAGATCAGATAAAAGATCTGATTGGAACTGAGAACAGAGTTTACTATATTTATCAGGTCAGTGATAATGCTTATTCACAAAGTGAATATATTAATGCACCGGCGTTGTATTATATGGATACCCAGGTAAGTAATTATATGGGGGAGCCATGGAGATTTACGGAAAGTGGAAGTAATGTAGGATTGGAATTGCGTGAAGACCTTACAATTCAAAGTCTTCCAGAATTGTTGGAAAACGGAGGATATAGTTATGTATGGTTATACGCGAGTGATAAGTACCTGAACACTAATCTGCCAGATATTATGACCATACAGGGAGAGGGAATAAATAACGGTTTATATAGGATTATTTATGAAGAAGGACATGCAACGGGGTTGGAATATGTACAGGAACTTGGAATAGAGGAACCAGAAATATTGGAAGAAAATGAATAATAGGAGTATTCAAGAGATATGCAAAAGAGGGATGATATGAAAACTACATTGTTAATTATGGCGGCCGGTATCGGCTCAAGATTTGGAGGAGGTATTAAACAGTTAGAGCCGGTTGGCTTACATGATGAGATTATTATGGATTATTCCATTCATGATGCAATTAAGGCTGGATTTAATAAAATTGTATTTGTGATCCGTAAGGATATTGAAGCAGATTTCCAGGAACGGATCGGCAACAGGATCGAGGCCTTATGCGAGAGCCTGAATGTGGAAGTGGCATATGCTTTTCAGGATATGTCAGATATTCCGGAAGGATTTTCCGTGCCGGCAGACCGCACAAAGCCATGGGGAACCGGACAGGCAGTATTGGCTGCAAAAGATTTGATCCGTGAACCGTTTATCGTCATCAATGCAGATGATTACTATGGAAAAGAAGCGTTTGAACAGTTACATAACTGGCTTCTGGAGGAGCACGAAGACAATGCGATCTCTATGGCAGGATTTATCCTGAAGAATACACTTTCCGATAATGGAGGAGTGACCAGAGGAATCTGTAAAGTGACAAATGGTCATACTCATCTCAGTGATGTGGTAGAGACCAGCAATATCGTAAAAAAGGTAGATGCAGACGGACATATTGGTGCAGAAGCAGATGGAGCA
The DNA here is from genome assembly GCA_934402155.1 of uncultured Blautia sp. Lineage (GTDB taxonomy): Bacteria > Bacillota > Clostridia > Lachnospirales > Lachnospiraceae > Blautia_A. The sequence continues at coordinate 6,876 of CAKRTP010000093.1, forward strand.
GAACTGGATCCGGAGTCTTATGTATCTATGAATATGTGGGGATTCCCGGCAAAAGAAGGCTGTGCCCCGGCATTCATGGGAGTACTGGAAAAAGAATTCAAGACCTTCTTCGAGCAGGCAGTTCCAGCCAATCCGCAGAAAGCAGAATACCTGCTCCCGACACTGATTGGTGGAATGTTGCGAGAAGGAAAGTGTACGGTAAAGGTACTGGAGACCAGAGATAAGTGGTTCGGTGTGACCTATAAAGAAGATAAAGCAGCGGTAGTTGAGAGCTTCCGCAAACTGATCAAAGATGGGGTGTACGGAGAGGAACTGTACGCAGATGTGAGAAATAAATAAGAAAGCAGAGAAGTAGTTCCTTGCCA
>CAKRTP010000094.1 GCA_934402155.1 uncultured Blautia sp.
TATATGAATATCGAAGGTATCACAAGCCCGGATGGACGTATCCTTGGTAAGATGGCACACAGCGAGCGTCGCGGCGATGGAGTTGCTGTAAATATCTACGGCGAGCAGGATATCAAGATCTTCGAATCCGGTGTAGAGTACTTCAAATAAAAACGTTAATACTCTTAAGCTCCCGCTTATATGGCGGGGGCTTAATTTGTGTCTTGACGAAAACAGAAAAATTCGGTATCGTACTGGTAGAATGAAAAATGTTTCATAGTGCAGGAAACAAGACTATATAAAGAATCAGGACAGGAAGTGAACAAATGGCAAGTATTCGTGATGTGGCAAAGAGAGCAAATGTGGCAGCATGTACGGTTTCCAGGGTGCTGAACGGGACAGCAAATGTAGCACCTGAGACGCGGATGAAAATTGAACAGGCTATGAAGGAACTGAATTATATTCCCAATGAACTGGCAAGGAGTATGTTCAAGCAGAAGGCAGGAATCGTGGCAATGCTGGTTCCGGATATCCGTCATCCGTATTTTTCTTCACTGGCGAGACATATCGAAGACGAACTGTACAAAAACGATTGTAAACTCATGCTGTGCAGTACCGGCGATGATCCGGAGCGAGAAAAAGAATACATGAAGATACTCCGTTCCAATATCGTGGATGGAGTGATCATGGGTGTAAATAATCAGAAACCGGAGGCTTATGCAGAATTCGGAAAGCCGCTGGTCATGCTGGACTATTATGTGAATGATGAAATACCGGTCGTTGTGTCTGATCACGAGATGGGCGGAAGACTTGCGGCGGAGGAATTTATCCGAAGTGGATGCAGGTACGTGCTCCATATTGGAAGTGAGGCGGATACGGACAGGGTCCTTTCCTACAAGAGTCACCGGGCACTCAGGGAAACACTGGAAAGAGAGGGCATTCAGACAAGGGAAGTGGATATCAAGTGGAATTCCTTTGACTTTCAGAATTACTTTGAGATGGCAAGCCTGATCCTGAAAGAAAATCCGGAGATCGATGGCATCATGGCAGCAGATATGCCGGCAAGTGCTTTTCTCAAGGCTGCTGTGAAGATTGGAAAGAAAGTCCCGGAGGAATTTTCGGTGATCGCTTATGATGGAACATATGTTTCCAGAACCAATATTATGGAGATCACCACGATCCATCAGCAGTTACACGAGATAGGGAACAGGGCTGTTGACACGATCCTCAGGCTGATTGATGGAGAAACACCACAGGAAAGATACATCACGATCCCGGTGGAACTCAAAAAGGGAAGTACAACATGATATTATAGGACTTCCCAAAAGTTTCTCAACAAAACAATAAAAAGGATTGACTTCAGATCAAAAATGTGGTAGTTTAGAAACAACGAATGAAACATGTTTCAAGAAACAAGGCATAGTTCAGTTACAGAAACTGTGCCTAAAAAAATAATCATTATGAAACATGTTTCAAGAAACAGAAAACGAAACACAAAAGGAGGACGGGAGATGAAAAGATCCATAAAGGCACTTGGCGTGTGTCTGCTTGCAGGTGCAGCTGCGGTTACAGTGACCGGCTGCGGCAAGGTAAATAAGGATTATGATGTGTACTTTTTTAACCAGAAATCAGAGATTGCAGATAGTCTGAATGATCTGGCTGATGAATACGAAGCACAGACCGGTAAGAAAGTGAAAGTGTTTACCGTAGGAACAACAGAAGGTTCTGAGACCATGCGTTCCGAACTGAAATCAAAGGAATATCCGACACTGTTTTCTTCCAATGCGATTGCCTTTGAGGAATGGAAATCGGCAGGATATGCGGAAGGTGCCGATGAGATTTCCAATTCGGAACTCAAGGCCCTGTATGAGAGCGTACCAGATGCCCTGAAACTTCAGTTTGAGGGTGAAGGAAACTATGGAATCCCATACAACATCGAAGGATATGGCCTGATCGCAGACCGCCAGATGCTGGAGGATATTCTTGGAACGACAGATTTGGATGCATTTATTGCAGATTACAAAGAAGCAGATTATGAAGAATTCCAGCAGATGGTCACGGCACTGAATGATTACATCAACGACGGCAGATCCGAGAGCTTTACTTTGAATGGCAACAGCTACGAGACACAGTCTGATAAAACAGATCTTACCGAGAAACTGAACGGAGTCTTCTCCATCGCAGGTGCAGAGAAATGGACATACGGAAATCACTTCGGAAACTATCCGATCAGCACCGTATATGAGAATGTTTATGATGTACGTGAATCCGACCCGGACAAAGCAGATCTGATGAAATCCTCCATCGTGAAGTCCTTAGAGGAACTTGATTTCCTTTCCAACTATGCAGCAGGACCGGACGGGGCAACAAAGAGAGGCTCACAGTTTGTCAATTCTACTGTAACCGGTTATGACCAGGCAGTACAGACCTTTGCAGAAAGCAAAGCAATCTTTATCAAAAACGGAAACTGGACTTACAGCAATATTGCAAATATTGCCCCAGAGGTTGCGGAACGTCTGGTCATGCTTCCGATGAAGCTGAATTTCTCTGATGATGATATTCATGTGGACGGACTGACTGTGGATCAGATGAACCGTTCTGTTCCGGAGTTCGTATCTCAGTATTACATTGTTAACAAGAAAGCTACCGAGCAGGAAAAGAAAGATGCAGAAGATTTCCTTCTCTGGCTGAATACCTCAGAGACAGGTCAGGATTACATTGTAAATAAATTTGCATTTGTTCCGTTTAATGCAGATGATGATGTAACCCTGGAAAATCCGTTATCCAACGATCTGATCACTTATAAACGTGATAATTGCATTCTGGCGAACCCGTTCGATGCAGCACCATCCTCCTGGGGCACAGAATGCTATGGAAAATATATCATGGAAGAGTTGTTCACAGATCCGGATCCATGGACTGACGATAAATTAAATGATATTGCAGATAAATGTATCTCATACTGGAAATCCGGAATGGATGAATGGTAAAGAAGGGAGAGAAACATGGAAAAATATTATAAAAAATGGTTCAAGATATTGAATATTCCGGCGATCATCCTGTTCGTTGTGGTGATTCTGGCTCCGTTTATCATGGGTGTTGCTTACTCCTTCACAGCATGGAGAGGTTCCTACTTTAAAGGGGCTGAGCACTGGTATCAGGCACTGGTAGGTTTCAAAAACTACATCAAAGTGTTTCATTCACAAAAGTTTATTACATCTTTTATTTATACCATTAAATTTACGCTTGCAGCTGTTGTGATCAAAAACATTGTAAGCCTTGGTATGGCACTGATGGTAAGAAAAGTCGGAAAAGGCAAAGGATTTTTCCGTACCGTATTTTTCTTCCCGAACCTTCTTGGAGGACTTGCAATGGGCTTTATCTGGAGCTTCATTTTCCAGAATGTATATTCCCTGATGCTGTTTGGCGAGGATTCTCCAATCCATATTCCATTTTTGTGCAATATGCTTCAGGATCCGAACAAAGCAGTTTTTGCCATGGCAATCATGGCAACCTGGCAGACAGCCGGATATCTGATGCTGATCTATCTGAATGGTCTTAACAACATTCCGGAAGACCTCTATGAGGCTGCTTCCCTCGACGGTGCAACCGCATGGCAGAAGTTCCGCCACATCACAGTTCCGATGCTGATGCCGGCATTTACAGTTGTATTTTTCCTGACACTTTCCGGAAGCTTCAAGATGCTGGATGAGAACCTTGCCCTCACAGGTGGAGATTTTGGTACCAGAATGCTTTCTCTTCAGATCCTTCTGACAACCAGAGAGAACACACCTCCAAACTATGGTATGGCGCAGGCACAGGCGGTTATCTTCTTTATCCTGGTTGCTGTTGTTTCTATCGTTCAGGTTATTATTACCAAGAGAAAGGAGATTGAGGCATAATGACTACAAACAAAAAAATAAAACAGGGCGTAATGTATGTGATTCTGATTCTTCTAAGCATTTATACCTTATTCCCGATCTACTTCCTGATCGTGAACTCATTTAAGAGTCAGAAAGAAATAGTTGGATCTCCGATCTCCTTACCGGCTTCTTTTGATTTCTCTTATCTTAAGAATGCGGCAGCACAGATCAAACTTGGAGAATCTGTATTAAATACACTTATTATCACTGTGGTGGCAGTTGCACTGATCGTTCTTATCTCTTCACTCACCGCATGGATGATGGTCAGAAACAAGACAAAAGCGAGCAGTTTCCTGTTCCTTTGCTTTACGGCAGCAATGCTGATCCCGTTCCAGTCTGTTATGTATCCGCTGGTAAACCTGATGGAGGCACTTGGACTTAAAAATACCTTTGGCCTGATCCTGATGTATGGCGGCTTTGGCCTGAGTATGACTGTATTTTTGTATCATGGATTTTTTAAGAGTGTTCCTCTTTCTCTGGAAGAGGCAGCCGTGATCGACGGAGCAAATATCTTCCAGTTGTTTTTCAGAGTTGTATTGCCACTGGTAAAACCAATCACAGCCACTGTTGTGATCACGAATGCCATGTGGATCTGGAATGATTATCTTCTTCCATTCCTGATCATCGGAAACAATGACAGCAAGACGCTGACCTTAAGTCTTTATTATGCAAAAAGTCTTTCCGGACAGTACGGAAATCCATGGGAACTCATTTTTCCGGCAGTATTGATCTGCGTCATTCCAATCCTGATCGTATTTATCTTCCTTCAGAGAAATATCATCGAGGGTATCGCGGCAGGAGCAGTAAAGGGGTAATTTATGAAAAGAGTATGGTGGAAAGAAGCAGTAGGATATCAGATCTATCCGAAAAGCTTCAAAGATACAAATGGTGATGGTATCGGAGATATAAAAGGAATTGTAGAAAAACTTTCCTATCTTAAAGAACTGGGAATTGACTTTATCTGGATCTGCCCTTTTTATCCGTCACCAATGAAAGACAATGGATATGATGTTGCTGACTATTATGGAATTGATCCATGTTTTGGAACAATGGAAGACATGGAACTTCTTCTCAAAAAAGCAGGCGAAAACGGCATCCGCGTTATCATCGACATGGTACTGAACCATAGCTCTGACCAGCACAAATGGTTTCAGGAAGCATTGAAGGATCCAAATTCAAAATACAGAGATTATTACATGTTTGCGCAGTCAAAAGAACGTCCTTCCAACACACGAAGCTGCTTTGGCGGCCCCGTGTGGGAAAAGGCAGGAGAAGGCACCTGGTACTATCACACCTTTGACAAGAGCCAGCCAGATCTCAACTGGGAGAGTCCGGCACTCAGAGAAGAAATATACAATATTCTGAATTTCTGGATAGAAAAAGGAGTCAGTGGATTCCGATTCGATGCGATCACTTATATAAAAAAGGTAGATTCATTGGTACCACATGAGGCGGATAATACAGACGGCCTGATTGGTGCGGAAAAGACAGGACAGAATCAGAAGGGGATCGATAAGTTCCTTCATGAGATGAATCACAGATGCCTCAGCAATCCTGAAATCATGACAGTTGCAGAGGCTCCGGGGGTTCCCTATGAAAATCTGTCAGAGTTTATAGGCGAAGACGGATATTTCTCCATGATATTTGATTTCAGTTATGCTGATATTGATCTTTGCGGTCCAAACTGGTACAATCAGGCACCGTGGACTTTCGGTGATCTAAAAAAACTTCTGTTCAAAAGCCAGTGCAGTGTAGAGACGCAGGGCTGGGGAGCTGTCTATCTGGAAAACCACGATCAGTCCCGCTCACTCAATAAATATTTCAGGGGAAAAGCAGCTGCAAAAGATGATCTGCGCTTAAGATTCCTCCAGGGAAGTGCCCTGGCAACTCTGTTGATGGGACTTCGTGGAACCGTATTTGTCTACCAGGGAGAAGAACTTGGTTCTGTAAATGGTACTTTTAACAGCATTGAAGAATATGATGATCTGAATACAAAAGACCAGTACCAAAGAGCGTTGAATGCAGGCTACAGTAATGCAGAGTCACTGAAATTTGCCAATGACAGAAGCCGTGACAACAGCAGAATGCCGTTCCCGTGGAATACAGAAAAAAATGGTGGATTTACTTCCGGTACACCATGGCTCAAGTGTAATGAAGATTACGCATCTATCTGTGCAGAGAAGCAGCAACATGATAAGGATTCTCTTATGTATTATTACAAAAAGCTGATTCAGATCCGTAAAGATGAAGAAAACCGTGAAACTTTGATTTATGGTAAAATCCGTGAGATCGAAAACGTTCCGGACTCTGTGATCGCTTTTGAGCGTATAGCAGAAAATGGCAGTAAAATTCAGATATGGGTCAATATGTCAGATGAAACACAGCAGGCAGATCTTACTGAGGGTGAGATTCTCTGCAGCAACTACAGCGAGATCAAATGGACATCCCTGCAGCCTTATCAGGCAGTGATGGTGCGTTGCAGATAATAAAATAACACGACAAATTGGTCTTACCAAAAAACAAAATCACCCATTGACAAACGGAAAACGTGCGGATATAATGAATCCTAACAGGATGTAACTGTTCACAGAGAATATCCCGCGAGGTGTTTTGCCATGAATATGGCAAAATCCCGAGACATACAGGGCAAAATCCCATCACCGCAGGTGATTTGGAATGGATTTTGACCAAGGTACTGTGAACGGAGTGAACAGTAGCTATAAATAAGAAACACGTTGAAGAGAAGAGTAAACTGTGGAAGGCTCCAGAGAGAAATACATTTGCTGAGAGTATTTCAGCGGGAAGCAGTCGAAGACCATCTCCGAGTGGCCCTAATCCGGTCCGGTGATTCCGTTATCATCTTATAAGAGTGGCTGTGTCTGTTTTATGGCAGATACGGCAAGCAGGGTGGAACCGCGAGTAGATTATTCGTCCCTTACAGTACAGAGATGTATTGTAAGGGACTTTTTTATGATATCAGGATTATGAGAGTGCATAGCACGGAATAATCCGTAGGTATCATAATATTACATTCTCTCGTCCCTGTGGAAAACTTACAATTTTTATTCATTACAAAAGGAGTTCAAAACTATGATCATCACATTGAA
>CAKRTP010000095.1 GCA_934402155.1 uncultured Blautia sp.
ACTGCTCTGAAATACGGGACGCAGGAGCTGTCGTTTGTGTTTGTGGAAACAAGAATTCTGGTCAATTACATACCAATCGAGCGGAGGACGGGAAAGACACTGGTATTTTTCCGGTTTCTGCATCCGGCTGCAGGGATCTGGAAACTCTTTGTGGAGGAACGTATGTCGGATAATACAAGGTTTCATATCTGGCTGCCGGTCAGAGGGATGATTTCTGATGAAACTTATTTTCTGGAATCTTCTCCGGAATTTACGATCACTTCTCCGGGAGATGCAAAAGACGGAATGACGGTCACGGCTTATCAGTATCGTGATAACAGTCTTTATATTCAGGCGGGGCGGGGCTATAACACGGAAAATGTGGTGAAGCCGGACTTTGCAGCACCGGGAGTCGATATTCTGACAGCCTCCGTCGGAGCAGGACGGAAATTTGAAGAAGCCACAGGAACAAGCCTGGCAGCGGCGCAGACAGCGGGAATTGCGGCATTGCTGTTTGAATGGGCTTTGATCCGGGGAAACGAACCTTATTTTACAGGAAACAGTGTCAAAAATTATCTGAGCCGTGGGGCAGTCAGAGATGAGGGGAGACAGTATCCGAATCCGTCGTGGGGGTATGGAAAAATAGATCTGTATCATACATTTGAACTGCTGACGTAAGAAAAGGCGTTTGGAAAAATATCCAATTTTTTTGCGTAGACAACAAAAAAATTGGATATTATAATTGTTTTTTCAGATATACTTTGTTATAATATATACGCATTGACGATTATCTGGAGCGGTCAGGACGGATAATCTCAAAAAATAAACGATTCCGGCACATAATAAGAGGGCGGACAGGAGAAATGGCGGATGCCGGAACAGAAACAGGAGGAAAAAATGAAACGAGGAAGTATTTTTGAACTGAATGGTATTCCAAAGTTCCAGGAAGCTATTCCGCTTGCTCTGCAGCATGTAGTTGCCATGATCGTTGGTTGTGTTACCCCGGCGATCATTGTGGCTGGTGCAGTAGGTGGCGGTGGCTTAAGTGACAAAGACCGAGTCATCCTGATCCAGGCATCACTGGTTATTTCAGCACTGTCAACCCTGCTCCAGCTGTTTCCTATTGGAAAGAAGGGCGGATTTACCCTGGGATCCGGACTTCCGATGATCATGGGTGTCAGTTTTGCCTATGTTCCAAGTATGCAGGCGATTGCAGAAGGTTACGGAATATCAACAATTCTGGGCGCACAGATTGTTGGTGGTGTTGTAGCATTTATTATGGGTATTCTGGTCAAAAAGATCAGAGTTTTCTTCCCGCCTCTGATCACCGGTACGGTCGTGTTTACAATTGGTCTGTCCCTGTATCCGACTGCGATCAACTATATGGCAGGCGGTGTGAGTAATCCGGAGTATGGTTCCTGGCAGAACTGGCTGGTGGCATTCTTTACCCTGGCAGTTGTAACTGCATTGAACCATTTCGGCAAGGGAATCCTGAAACTTGCATCCATTCTGATCGGTATCATTGCCGGATATCTGCTGGCTATTCCGTTTGGCATGGTAAATCTCTCAAGTGTAGGTCAGGCAAAAGTTTTCCAGCTTCCGCAGTTTATGCATTTTGGAATTCATTTTGAAATTTCTGCCTGTGTTGCGATAGGGCTTCTGTTTGCAATCAACTCCGTGCAGGCGATCGGAGACTATTCTGCTACGACCATTGGAGCAATGGATCGTGTGCCGGAAGACAAAGAACTCCAGAATGGTATCATGGCATATGGTATCAGTAATATTGTCGGCGCTCTGTTTGGCGGACTTCCGACAGCAACCTACAGCCAGAATGTAGGTATTGTCACAACAACAAAGGTCATTAACCGCTGTGTACTCGGCCTTGCAGCAGTTATCCTTGGTGTTGCAGGAATCGTACCGAAGTTTTCCGCACTTCTGACAACGATTCCTCAGTGTGTTCTTGGTGGTGCAACTGTATCTGTATTTGCTTCCATTGCAATGACAGGTATGAAACTGGTAGCTTCTGCAGAAATGGATTACAGAAACTCTTCCATCGTAGGTCTTGCGGCAGCGATCGGTGTGGGTGTTTCTCAGGCATCTGCAGCACTGGCAAGTTTCCCGGACTGGGTGACAACTATTTTCGGTAAATCACCTGTAGTCCTTGCGACACTGATCGCAGTAGTCCTGAACATTATTCTTCCAAAGAGTCGTGTAGAACAGAAAGAAGAAGAAAAACTCAAAAAAGAAGTAAAAGAAAAGATCAGACAGGATCATAAGGAATTTGAACAGGAATAAATAAAAAATTCCCCATCCATCACGCTGAGAGTTTCTCTGTGATGGATGGGATTTTTTTATTGTGGTTTATTTGCGGTATACAAAAGCCGGGAGACCATCTTCTCCGAGAGGAAGATCTATATTTCCCTGGATCAGCGGACGTGCATAGCTGATAAAATCATCTGTGACATCGTGACCGTCAGGCGTGATCCATTCTGCAGGAACAACTTTTTCCTGATTACAGATCTCATTGACATCCTCAAGTCCGCAGATCATCTGATAAGCACCATTCTCATCAGTCTGACGGATGAAAGAAACCATCTTGCCGGTCTCGCCATTCAGAGCTGCCTGTACGCCGAATTTACCGGCAGCAACTGCTTCCTGCTGATCAGCGGCAGAGATCATGGCGGCAGAACAGCGCTGGCTGACATTCAGTTCCACAGAACGGGCTTTGACCCCGAGGCGGCTGCGGACAAGATTTTCGAGATATTTGCCGCATCCTGCGAGCATTTTGTGGCCGAAAGAGTCGGTTCCGACAGAACTGTCATATTCACAGATAAAAGTTCCTTTGGAATCGTGAATTCCCTCAGAAACACAGACAATGAGGTTGCAGTTGATCTCGAGTGCTTTTTCCAGATCTTTAAGAAAAACTTCCTGGTCAAAATCTGTCTCCGGAAGATAAATAAACAGAGGATTATCGCCCTTATATTTACGTGCAAGGGCACTGGCAGCGGTGAGCCATCCGGCGTGACGCCCCATGATCTCTATGATCGTTACGGATTTCTTTTCATAGACATTGGCATCCAGAGTGATCTCGCGAACAGTAGATGCGACATATCTGGCGGCACTTCCGAATCCAGGTGTATGGTCTGTATGGATAAGGTCGTTGTCAATGGTCTTTGGTTCGCCGATCACACGGATGGAACTTCCGATCCTGGCAGCATAGCGGGAAAGCTTGCTTACAGTATCCATGGAATCATTTCCGCCGATGTAGAAAAACCAGCCGATATCCAGCTCCTCGAATTTGCGGAAAAGCTCCGGATAGACAGGATCTTCGAGAGATTCCGGCAGTTTATAACGGCAGGAACCAAGATATGCACCTGGGGTATGTTTGAGAAAAGAAAGTTTCTCTCCTGGAAGTGCTTCCTCAAAATCAAGAACATGTCCGGCCAGAAATCCTTCGATTCCATTTACCATACCGTAAACATGTCCAATCTCATCAGCGTGTGCAAGTCCCTCGGAAACAACTCCATAAAGACTGCTGTTGATCACGGCAGTAGGTCCGCCTGACTGTCCGACAATAAGATTTTTTTTTGCCATTTGTAATACCTCCGTTTTGGGTTGATAATGAAATTATTTTGTAACTATTCAGAAGGTAGTATCCCGCGAGGTGTTTTGGCATGTTTTTTGCCAAAATCCCGAGACATACAAGGCAAAATGCCATCACCGAAGGTGATTTGGAATGCATTTTGACTCGTAACTGTGAGGGTACTGAACAGTTAAATTATTTTAACATATGGGACAGGGATTGACAAATAAAGATTGGAAATCGGAAGATTTCTTCTTCATCCATCAGTCTTTCCAGTTCGTTCAGGTTGAGGTCAGAGTGCTCCAGTTCCCGTGAGAAGTGGTAACAGATGGTTACAAGATCATTAAATGTAAAGTGGTGGTCATTTGCAAGATAAGTACCTACAGCGAGGTCGTGGATCATGGAGGTGCAGATGACTGCCATTTTTATTTTTGCAAAAATCTGACCATCGTAGACAGCACCGCAGAAGTAGGTGTAGATCCAGTAAACGAGCAGCTGTTCTTCCTGGATCGTCCAGTCCGGACAGGCGTTCAGAAAATCATGCTGACAGGCAGCAAGTTTTTCTTTTGTATCACAAATGCTGTAAAGTGATTTCAGGGTTTCATCCAGATATTCCGTCCATCCTGCACGCAGAACCTCCATTTTGGGAATGACAGTTTTCCAGACCTGAATACGGCAGGCGACAGGATCCGCAGGAGCAGAAGTCCACTTTTGAATCCTGGAGAGAAAAGCTTCTCCAAATCCGGATTTCTGGTGGCGTCTGCGGATATCTTCCCATTTATACAATTCATTTTTATCAAGACATAACTGAAAATCATGGGCGCAGGCAAGCAGTTTCTGACAGCGCAGATCGATGGGGATATTTCTGTCCTGCACAATGGAGAGAAGATAATCCCTGGTGTCCATCAGAGCAGTAAAAAACAGGTAGTCAAAATCTTCATAAGTTTCCTCGGGAGCTGATCTTTCTATTGTATGGAACGTTGTTTTTTCTTTTCTGGAGAGAAAAATCCTGGCGGCTTCCGGACAGGATAAAGAGAGAGAGTATTCACGAAGTCCCTCAAATTCTTCGATGTGGCGGGGATATTTCCGGCATGTATCACAGAGCATATCCGGTCCGGCCTCACTGTAAATATCACAGAGATTTTCTTCATTCAGAAAAGCGCAGCGTCTGTCATACTGACGGAAAGCATGTTCTTTCCAGTCAATATCGTTGTGAAGTCGGTTGCGGAAGGGACCTTTGAAGCGGCGGTATTTCTTAAGGCTTCTGTCATCGACCATGATCTGCCATCCTGCACAGCAGGTATCCGGACAGGAGCCGGCAATACAGGAAAATTCTTTATAAAAATCAGGAAATGTAATCTGCATGTTTTCCTCCTTGTATGTGAAGTTATAATTGCCTGGAAAGCAGTTTTCCGAGGCTTTTTACGACATTTCGGAACATAAGGATTATAGCATTCTGTTCTGTGATCTACAAGAAAAAGTGCGGTAGATTTCGGCATTGAGAATATGAAATAAGCATAAATTCTACATTCATTCCATTGACGGAGAATGTGTCCTGTGCTAAGATTTTACAGAACAGGGAGGGGAGTAAGTCTGGAATGAAAGGAATGTGCTTATGGGTGAGAAGAATACGGGGAAGCAGCAGAAGACCAAAAAGAAAGGTGACCTCCTTCTGACGCTGGTTCTTATTATAGCGATAGCAGTTTTCTGCTATGCAGCTTTTAATCTTTTTCATATCTACACAGAATACAAAAAGGGAACGGACGAGTACAATCACATTGAACAGATGGCAGTCACAGACCGTGCACCGGATGTGCAGGAAGCGGCAGGGCCGGATGCACAGCCCAAACCGCCGATCAATGTTGACTTTGCATCACTGAAGAGTGTAAACGAGGATGTGGTCGGCTGGATTTATGTAGAGGCACTGAATAATATCAGTTACCCTATCGTGCAGGGAAAGGATAATGAGACGTATCTGCATCGGACTTATGAAGGAAATTATAATTTTGCAGGAACGCTTTTTATTGACTATGAGAACAGCAGCGATTTTAATGACTGCAATACACTGGTCTATGGCCACAATATGAAAAATGGTTCTATGTTCGGTCATCTCAAGAAATTTGCAGAGGATCAGGAGACTTACAATAAGAGTAAATATTTCTGGATCCTGACACCGGATAAGAACTATCGCTATGAGATTATTTCTGCTTATACGACAGGTGTTGACAGTGATACGTATACATTGTTCAAGGGACCTGGCGATGAATTTCAGAATTATCTGGACACGATCAGAGGTTATTCCGAGATCAGCACAGATCCTGGAGAACTGACGATCAAGGACAAGATTGTGACATTGTCTACCTGTACAGGAAATGAGGCAACGCGATTTGTAGTACAGGGCAGGCGGGTCAACTCGGAAGATGCACATTAAAAGATATGGTGCCGGGTGAGTGAAGCGGATCTGCCGTGGAGTAACAGGCATATTTACAAATAGGTCAGAAAGGGGAATTGACATGGATGAAAAGATCATGAAATTACAGGAACTGATTGATCAGCATGACAATATTGTGTTTTTTGGCGGTGCGGGAGTATCTACGGAGAGCGGGATTCCCGATTTTCGTTCGCAGGACGGGTTATATCATCAGAAATATGACTATCCGCCGGAAACGATTCTGAGCCATACTTTTTTTATGAGTCATCCGGAAGAATTTTACAAATTTTACCGCGACAAGATGCTTTGTGATACCGCGGCACCAAATGCGGCACACCTCAAACTGGCTGAGCTTGAAGAGGCAGGCAGACTCAAAGCTGTGATCACGCAGAACATCGACAATCTCCATCAGATGGCGGGAAGCCACAGGGTATTGGAACTTCATGGAAGTGTATATCGTAATCACTGTATGAGATGTGGGAAATTTTATGATTTTGATTATGTGAAGCACAGTCAGGGTGTGCCGAGATGTGAGTGCGGCGGAATCGTGAAGCCGGATGTGGTTCTCTATGAGGAGGGGCTTGACAGTCAGACAATAGAAGAATCTGTGCGGGCGATATCGAAGGCACAGGTTCTGATCATAGGCGGAACTTCGCTGGCAGTCTATCCGGCTGCAGGACTGATCGACTATTTCAGGGGAGAGGCACTGGTGGTCATCAATAAATCCTCCACCCCGAGGGACCGCAACGCAGATCTTCTGATCAAGGAGCCGATCGGTCAGGTATTTTCTCAGATCAAAGTAAGATAAGGGTAA
>CAKRTP010000096.1 GCA_934402155.1 uncultured Blautia sp.
CGTAAAATACATAAAGAGTGTTAAATTCGACAAATTGATACTTTTACAGTTTAACGCATTAATTTGCTAGATTTTCTTTTCATAACGTGTTATACTGTGCTAGATTAAAACACTTGCTCTTTAAGTGTCATATACATACTGGAGGAACTACATAATGTCAATGAAAATCAATCATGAACTTCCTCTTCCTGAAGTTCTTAAAAACGAATATCCGCTCAGCCCTGAATTAAAGGCCGTAAAACAGCGTCGCGATGAGGAGATCCGTCGCATCTTTACCGGTGAATCTGATAAGTTTGTTGTTCTTGTAGGCCCTTGTTCCGCAGACAATGAAGATACTGTCTGTGAATATGTTCACCGCCTCAAGAAAGTTGCTGACAAAGTCTCTGATAAATTAATGATCATTCCACGAGTTTATACTAATAAACCACGTACCACAGGAGACGGGTATAAAGGAATGCTGCATCAGCCGGATCCTGACAAGGCACCAGACCTTCTGGCCGGGATCATTGCGATCCGTAAGCTGCATATGCGCGTTATGCTGGAAACCGGACTTTCATCAGCAGATGAGATGCTTTATCCTGAAAACAGAAGTTACCTTGATGATATACTCTCATATGAGGCAGTCGGTGCACGTTCCGTCGAGAATCAGCAGCATCGTCTTACTGCCAGTGGAATGGATATCCCTGTTGGTATGAAAAACCCTACCTGTGGTGATCTTTCCGTTATGCTGAATTCCGTTACTGCTGCCCAGCATCCGCATCATTTCATCTATCGCGGATGTGATGTTGAAACCTCCGGAAATGACCTGGCTCATACAATTCTCCGTGGAGGTGTCAACCAATATGGACAGACCATTCCAAATTACCATTACGAAGATTTAATCCATCTTTATGATCTGTACAGCCAGAAAGACCTCAAAAATCCAGCTGTCATTATAGATGCAAATCATTCTAATTCTAATAAGAAATACAAAGAGCAGATCCGTATTGTAAACGAAGTTCTCCACAGCCGTAACTGCAAAAAGGAACTTCACGATCTCGTTAAGGGTGTTATGATCGAGAGTTATCTTCTTGAAGGTCGTCAGGAAATCAGTGACCACATGACTCCTGGCTGCTCTATCACCGATCCATGTCTTGGATGGGAAGATACCGAACGCCTGCTGTATGAAATTGCTGAAAAATGTTAAAAAATACCGGAGATTCTTTGTTTCCCAAAGAACCTCCGGTATTTTTATTGTTCCATCTGCCTGCCCAGAAATCCTGCGGCTGTCTGCACAAGCATTCTTTCCGGATTTCCAGGTTTTTCTCCATTATTTTTTCCAACTAATGCTACTGAACCAATTGCATCCCCTGCACAAATGATCGGCTGAACAATCAGTCCTGCCTTATTTTCTTTTTGATCCTGAATCAGTGAAATCTTTCCTTTTTCCTCTCCGTAATAACATTTCGCTTCACGATCAGCAATCACTCTGTCCAGTTCACTGCTGATTGTCTTTCCTTCATATTCCCGACTTCCGTGCCCCGAGGCAGCTACCACCTGATCATGATCTGTAATACATGCCACCATGCCTGTTGTCTGTGCCAGAGCTTCCACATATTCCTTTGCAAAAACACTCAGTTCTCCTATTGGAGAATACTTTTTCAGAATAATCTCTCCTTCTCTGTCTGTAAAAATCTCCAGCGGAGTACCCTCTTTAATTCTCAGTGTACGTCGGATTTCCTTTGGAATCACAACTCTTCCAAGATCATCAATGCGGCGAACGATTCCTGTAGCTTTCATATATGTCATGTTCCTCCTGTTGTTTTTTATTTTCCCATATTTCACTGTATGGTTATTATATGGAAAAACAGGAGGATTATGTACTTAACTCCTTATCTTTCACAAAAAAGCCTATCCAGATCAAAAAACTTTATAATATCTCTTAACATTTGCAGTTTTTTATGGTATAGTTCTCGTATACTTGATACATAGTATTAATTACTACATGATTGGTTTTTAATTATCTTTTACTGGAGGTATTTATTATGAAGCTTAAATTAAAAGATCCATGGAGTGCAATTACTCATGGTATTGGAGGATTACTTGCAATAATAGGAGCAGTTCCGCTGCTTCTTAAAGCTGCTTTAGGAAACAGCACAGAAGCGCCTTTACACATTGTAGCTCTCGCAGTGTTTATCCTTACTATGATACTGCTTTACACTGCAAGTACCGTCTATCATTCTATAGACTCCACTGAGAAAGTTAACCGCCGTCTTCGGAAGGCTGACCATATGATGATTTTTGTCATGATTGCCGGAAGCTACACTCCTATCTGCCTTATTGCCCTGCATAACCGTACTGGTTATATTCTCTGCGGACTTGTCTGGGGTGTTGCGATCCTTGGCATTCTGCTGAAAGGACTCTGGATTAATTGTCCCAAATGGCTCTCTTCCGTCCTTTATATAGGAATGGGATGGCTCTGTGTACTGGCATTTCTTCCAATCTTCCATTCTCTTCCAAAAGCAGGATTTGGATGGCTGCTTGCCGGAGGCATTATTTATACTATCGGAGGAATCATCTATAGTCTGAAGCTTCCATTATTCAATTCAAAACATCAGAATTTCGGATCTCACGAAATCTTTCATGTTTTTATCATGCTTGGAAGTGCCTGCCATTTCATTCTCATGTACTGCTTTGTCTCTACTCTGCCACTTTGATTCGGACAGATCAGGTAACCATTCATCCCTGCCAGCCTCTCCAGGAGCAACTTTCAGGGATGAACTCTTACCTGCAATTTTTGTTACAACTCCAGCAAATGCAGTTTTTCCTTTCTTGTAAGCTGTTTAATGGCATATTCTCTGCTCATTGCCTCTTCTTTCGTCTCATATCCTTCATAATAGACCAGCATTACAGGTCTTTTGGCTCTTGTATACTTTGCTCCTGCTTTTCCCTCATTATGTGCTTTCATCCGTTTCTGCAGACAGTTTGTCCACCCTGTATACAATGTCCCGTCCACACATTGAACCATATATGTATAATTCATTCTATACTTTCCTCTTTCTGTATAATCATATTTCCAGGAATTCCCAGTCTTATAATACCTGCAGATTCCTTCACTGCTATCTGATTATCTATGTAAGGATAACCGTCCTTCATCCAAAAACAGTTATCCCAAATTGCAGCAGTCTCTATAAAAAGCAGTCGACGTGAAGCTGTACTTCATTCATTTGTCTCTGAAACTTCAGATACTTTTTCACAGACATCTAAAAAGCAGGTAGGTAAATATCGACTGCGGATTTTTATTCCCACCTGCTTTATTATACGTTGTATTTTATTTATTGTGAATAGATCAGGGAAGATATACAATAGGGTCAATTGGTTTCCCATCTTTTTTCATCGCAAAATAAAGATTATCTCCCTCTTTGCTGTAATATTTGGTTGGTGTTTCAATATAACCTATGATATCCCCTTCCTGTACTGTATCACCTTTTTCCACGCACAGGTCTTTTAACTGTCCATAAACTGCCTGATATCCGCTTCCCAGCTCCATTGTCAGCGTTGTCCCCGTCCGAGGGTCATCTTCGATGGAATAAACTGTACCCTCTGCCGCTGCCGTAACTGGTGCACCTTCTACTGCCTGAACAGCAATCGCAGGACTCATCTTATACTGATCCAGAGTCGGAAAATAAATCGTCTGATCCATATTATAATCCAGAAGAATCGTTCCGTGTACTGGCCATTCCATTAGCGTATCTTCTGAGAAACTGAGTTTTGGTGTGCTCAGCGCATTTGCAGAAACATCGGCAACTTTCTCCTCATTCAAAGAAGTTTCTGTTTCTCTTTCCATTGTATCTGAATTCTTCCCTGTTAACAGATTCTCTGAACCTGTTGTTGTATCAAAAGCAGTCTCCGGTTCAGTTTTATCTTCTGTATTACTGATATCAGCCTCTACCATACCGGTATCAACATCTACCATCGGAATTTCTTCTGTATCTCTGTCCTCATCTGATAACAGATCTTCCTGAATCTCTTTTTTCGGAGTATACGTACCAATCTGATAAACTCCGATACCTGCCGCTGCCAGAACAGCAAGAAGAGCAGTGTTTGCAGCGTACTTTACAATTCTGTTTTTTGTCATATCCCATTCACCTCTGCTAATAATCATTTCTTTGTTACCGTCTGCAGTAACTTCTGTAATTATAGGTTGCCCGGAATATGACAGATTATTCAATTATATAGAGAATAATTGAAATCATATGAAGTTATTTCCATTTCAGGAAAATATTTTTCCAAAATTTCTTCCCATGTAGCTCCCGCCTTTGCCAGTTCATTTCCTCCATATTGTGAAAATCCAAGTCCATGCCCCCTTCCTCTGCACAAAAAACGGACTCTGCTTCCTGTCTTCTGAATAGAAAAAGCAGATGATGCCAGCCCCAGCCCCAGTGCAAACGTTTCTCCCTCCAAGATTTTATTATCTGCCTGAAGACTTATAACATAACCTGCCGAATCTCTTTCTTTTATTTTTAATTCTTTTGGAAGCCGCCTTTCTGAAATATATGTACTGCTGAAATAATCCGGAGCCTCTCTATCTGCACTGCTGTCCACAGATTGTAAATATCCGTATTCGGAATTTCCGAGTACAGTTTTTCCATCTCTGGTCATTCCTGCACTCTTTTCATGATATGGAACGATCGTCCATTTTCCATCTGCAAGCAGCACCTTCCCCGTTGTATTTTCCACAGCCTTTTCATAAATCTGATCAGATATCCACCATTTCCACCTGCTTTTAATTCCTTTTTCTATTTCTCTAAAAATACTCAATCTGCTTTCTTCCTCTGAAAATTTTCTAAAAAGATTACTCCTCGCTATAACTGCCTGTGCCTCTATTGTCTGTAATTCATACTTTGGTGAAATCTGATATGACAAAAATGCCGTCAGACAGGTTTCCATATCTGGTTTGTAATTCAGCAGAATTCTTTCTGTTCCATTGAGCATTCCCACTGATATATACGGAAGCAGCATAAATAATAAAACTTTTGACAGCTTAAAAAATTTTCTTCTCATAATGCATACCCGGCATGGATTTATCCTAATATATGTCCTTTCAAAACATTTTATAAATATTTTGTACAGTTTTGACACCGCTATCTATCTATACTATACTGTAGAAACAGATCAATATCTGCAGCTGTACAGCTTTTGTATAAAAAATGGAGGTTTTTTTATGCTTGCTATTTACCTTGCACCAATCTATATATTACTTAATTTTTATGTACTCCGCTGGGGGTATCTGTGGATTGGGAACTGTCATCATCTGTTCCGTTCAACCATTTTTCGAGTTATTCTGACAGTCATCTACATTTTAATTTCTACTACTCCACTCACTGGATTTCTGATAAAAAAACCAGTTTCTGTTCACAGACTACTAAAAATTACCAGCAACTATTTTCTTGGTATCTTTATGTATATCCTTATGACGCTTCTGACTGCAGATATCATAAGGCTGTTTTTTAAGCATATTGTTCATGCCTCCTGGATTCATTCACGAATTATCTTTGCAATCACAGGAGCCGCCTGTATTTTTGCTGTTCTGCTGATCAGTATTAAAGGCATCTATCATGCCAAACATATCCGGGTAACACCTTATGAAGTTACCGTTAATAAAACAGCAGCGGAACTTGATTCTTTAAAAATAATTCTCGTTGCTGACACACATTTTGGATATAATGCAGGTGCTGTTCATGCCAAAGAGCTCGTAAATAAAATAAATAAGGAAAATCCTGATCTCGTCTGCATTGCCGGCGATATTTTTGATAATGAATATGACGCCATCCGCGAGCCTGAAAAAATCAAAAAAATACTTAAAAACATTCATTCTCGTTATGGAGTTTATGCATGCTGGGGAAATCATGATCTGAACGAACCAATCCTGGCTGGTTTTACATTCGATTACGGAAAAGAAAATGCAGAAAACCTCAAAGACCCTCGTATGAAAAACTTCTTAAAAGACAGTAACATTCGACTTCTTGAAGATGAATCCGTTCTTATCAACAATAGTTTCTATATCGTTGGCCGAAAAGATGCTTCTCTTATTCAGAAAATAGAAGAAAAAAGAAAAACCCCTGCCCAGCTTACTGAAAAGCTGGACAAGGATAAACCAATTATATTTATTGATCATCAGCCAAAAGAACTTGAAAAGATCGCAGATGCAGGAGTTGACCTCGATCTCTGTGGACACACTCACGACGGACAGACATTTCCAGGAAACTTTACGGTTAAATTTCTCTGGGAAAATCCTTATGGATATATGCAAAAAGGATCTATGCATAACATTGTGACTTCCGGAGCCGGTGTCTGGGGACCTGCCATGAGAGTTGGCACTAACAGTGAAATCTGTACAATCAATCTGACCTTTTCAAATTCCTGACATCAACCTTTATACCGCTTTGCTGTTATTTAACAGAGAAGCGGTATTTTTAATAATGGCCTTCTTCTGTCACCTGGTCCTTTAAGCCAGAAAAAGACTTTCTTTATAGCATAATTCCCCCTGAATAATATTCTATACATAGAAGAAGCAGTTATATTTCCTGTCATATAATAAGGCATTCCCGACATATACTTTTTATTTTCTGTGCCTTTCATCATAACCTGTCCCATACCTGGAAATAATCCTGCCTTCATACTCATAATAAGGCAAAACACAGCAGCAGCAATCCTATGAAAACTTTCTCTTATTTTCTTCATAAGGCCCTCCTTTTC
>CAKRTP010000097.1 GCA_934402155.1 uncultured Blautia sp.
CGTCTATACATTCTCTCAACAATGGTTTCGAGAATGAGACTTCGTAAGCAGTGGATTTCATCAGTACCTAAAAGCGCTCTGTAAGCGTCTGCTGCGCCTATATGTTTACAGTATCTTCGTATCATCGATACACAATCGAAGAAGGGAAGCCCCTGCCTGTTTACCGCCCCCAAACGCACTGAGGAGAAAGTGAGTCGCGTGGGCGACGTGTCCGTGACGAATTTCCGGTATTGATATACACAGACAGAGTAAGCCCCATATCCAGATGAAAACACTCGCGAGTACTGCGTTATGAGATGCAGGCTTAGCTTCCACCACCAAGCCCACTGTCTGAGCGAAGCGAGTTTGGGCGACTGGTGGATAATAAGCGCATGCATCGAATAGCAGACACAGCGGTGTTTTATATCCTGGATATGGGGCTTAATATGTCGTAATATATAAGTATATAAAAATATAGCAGAATCAGAACTTACGGAAGCGCGCATATCTGCGTTCCAGGAGTTCTTCTTCCTGCAAAGCAATGTACTCCTGCAGGAATTCTCCAATCTTGTCATTCAGGCGTTCTGCCACCTGCCACAGACTCTCTGTTGTCAGGTTTTCAGGTTCCGGGATCACCTGTTCAATGATTCCCTTCTCGTACAGATCCGCTGCGGTCAGCTGCATAACCCCTGCAGCCTCCTTCGCTCTTGCACTGTCCTTCCAGAGAATGCTTGCAAATCCTTCCGGTGAAAGAATCGAGTATACCGAATTTTCAAGCATCCAGACCTGGTCACCTGCTGCAAGTGCAAGTGCACCGCCACTTCCGCCTTCTCCTGTCACAACAGACAATACCGGAGTCTTAAGACCTGCAAGTTCCCAGAGATTGCGGGCGATTGCTTCACCCTGTCCTCGTTCCTCTGCCTCGATACCGCAGAAAGCTCCCGGTGTATCAACAAAACAGATCACCGGACGATGGAACTTCTCCGCCTGCTTCATCAGACGAAGTGCTTTACGATAGCCCTCCGGCATCGGCATGCCAAAATTATGCGCGATATTTTCTTTTGTGTTGGTTCCTTTTTCCTGCACGATCACAGTGACAGGTCTGCCGTGGAATTTTGCAATTCCACCAATGATAGCTTTGTCATCACCGTAGTTACGGTCTCCATGGAATTCCATAAAATCTGTAAATAGTGCTTCTATATAATCACTGCCAGATGGACGGTCAACCTTACGTGAAATCTGGACACGATCCCAGGCAGTGAGATAAGGGTTGATGCCAACAGGTAATCCTGTATCTCCCTTATCACTTCCATCTGTCTTCCCGGCCTGACTCCCGGCAGCTGCATTTGCATGCATCTCCAGAATCTTCCCAAGCTTTTCCTTCATCTCTTCACGTTTTACAATATCATCAACAAAACCATGCTCTACCAGAAACTCTGCTCTCTGAAAACCCTTTGGGAGTTTCTGGCGGATCGTCTGCTCAATAACGCGAGGACCGGCAAAACCGATCAGTGCTCCTGGCTCTGCCAGAATAATATCGCCAAGCATTGCAAAACTTGCTGTCACACCACCCGTCGTAGGCTCAGTCAGTACAGATACATAAAGAAGACCTGCTTTGCTGTGACGTTCCAGTGCCGCAGAAGTCTTTGCCATCTGCATCAGAGAAGTAATGCCCTCCTGCATTCTTGCCCCGCCTGAACAGGCAAAAATAATGACCGGAAGTTTCTGCTGAGTGGCGCGTTCCACTGCTCTGGTGATCTTTTCACCGACAGCCCAGCCCATGCTCGCCATCAGAAATCTTCCATCGCAGACTGCAATCACGGTATCTCTGCCGCCTATCTTGCCTTTTCCTGTGACTACAGCTTCTTTAAGTCCTGTCTTCTCCTGAAGTGCCTGCACCTTTTCCGGATAACCTTTGTAATCAACAGGATTTCCACCGACCAGCTCATGGTCCCACTCTTCAAAAGTTCCCTCATCGATCACCATCTGGATTCTGCGATATGCATGCACACGGAAATATCCTCCGCACTTTGGACAGATATAGTATCCTTTTTTTACATCCTCTGTGATAATAGCTGCTCCACATTTGTTGCATTTACGCAGAAGCCCTTCCGGTACCTCCGGTCTGGGGGCACGGACCGTATTATGGCTCTGTATTCTGGAAATAATCCTTGTCTTTTTGAACATGTTATCCAACTTCATGATCACTAACTCCTGTTAATACCAAAACTTTACGTTGCTGTGAACAGTTACACTTTACTTATCTGCTTCCATTCTTTCGATGAACTCTACATCTGTATTTCCGGACTGAAAATCAGGATGCTCCAGAATCTCGTACTGATAATCCACATTTGTATCAATTCCCTCAATGATCACCTCACCAAGTGCACTCTGCATCTTGCGGATAGCTTCTGTACGATTCTTTGCCCATACGATCACCTTGGCGATCATTGAATCATAGTACGGCGGAATCGTGTACCCACTGTATACAGCGGAATCAATACGGATTCCTTTTCCTCCTGGGAAATACATATCTGTGATCGTTCCCGGTGAAGGACGAAATCCTTTTGCCGGATTTTCTGCATTGATCCTGCATTCAATCGCATGTCCTGTCAGCTGAATATCCTCCTGTCTGCAGGAAAGCGGCAATCCTGACGCGATACGAATCTGCTCTTTGACAAGATCCACACCTGTGACCCACTCTGTGACCGGATGCTCGACCTGGATCCTGGTATTCATTTCCATAAAATAAAATCTTCCGTCTTTATCAAGAAGGAACTCAATAGTTCCTGCATTTTCATATCCGGCCGCTTTCGCTGCTTTCACTGCAGCTTCTCCCATTCTGGCGCGAAGTTCATCCGTGATCACTTCACACGGAGATTCCTCGATCATCTTCTGATGATTTCGCTGGATTGAACAGTCACGTTCTCCAAGATGAATGACATTTCCAAATTTATCTGCCATGATCTGAAATTCAATATGCCTTGGATGGCGCACAAAATGTTCTACATACATCGTAGAATCCCCGAACGCCATCTGTGTTTCCTTCTGAGCTGTGCGGAAGCTTTCTTCAAAATCTGCCGGGGTATCTGCAACTCGCATACCTTTTCCACCGCCGCCAAGAGCAGCCTTGATGATGACCGGATAACCGATTGTTTCTGCTTCCTTCATCCCTTCTTCTACTGTGTAGATCGGATTTTTTCCGCCAGGAATGATCGGAACACCGGCATTTGCCATCGTATTCTTTGCCGCCTGCTTGTTTCCAAGACTTGCGATCACGCCGGATGGTGGTCCGATAAACGTAATATTACACTGCTCACAAAGTTCTGCAAAACGGCTGTTTTCGGAAAGGAAACCAAATCCCGGATGGATTGCATCGGCTCCCGTAACGATCGTTGCACTGATGATATTTTCCATGCTGAGATAGCTCTGGGATGACGGTGCCGGTCCAATACAGACTGCCTCATCCGCAAGCTGTGTATGAAGTGCATCTCTGTCCGCCTCTGAATAAACAGCAACTGTCTCTATTCCCATTTCTCTGCATGCACGGATGATCCGCACCGCGATCTCCCCTCGATTCGCAATCAGCACTTTTTTTATCATAGTGTGTCACCTATCCAATCATAAAAGTCAGTTCCGCATCAACCACAACTTTGCCGTCAACACTTGCAACTGCATGACCAACCCCTACAGGTCCTTTACATTTGATGATCGTCGTCTCCAGACGAAGCTTGTCGCCCGGGACAACTTTCCCACGGAATCTGCAGTTTTTGATACCACCAAAATATGCAATCTTACCTTTATTTTCTTCCAGACTTAAGATTGCCACAGCACCTGTCTGTGCAAGTGCTTCCACCATCAGGACTCCCGGCATCACCGGCTCCTGCGGAAAATGTCCCTTAAAGAAATCCTCACGGAAAGTCACACATTTATAACCGACAGCAAATTTACCCGGTTCATAATCCTCAATATAATCCACAAGAAGAAACGGATGTCTGTGAGGAAGAATCTGCTCAATTTCTTTTACACCTAATTTATTCATAACCTATACTCCTCTTTGATTCCCGAAAACAGCTTCAGACAATACAAAACAACGGCTGTCCATATTCTACTGCCTGTCCGTTTGTCACATAAACTTCTGCAATCTTTCCGTCAAAATCACTTTCGATCTCGTTCATCAGTTTCATTGCCTCCACAATAGCAAGTGTCTGGCCTTTTTTTACCTGATCACCGACAGTGACAAACGGAGATGCATCCTCGGCAGGTGCCGCATAAAAAGTTCCGACCAGCGGAGATTTTACGATCATTCCTTCCGGCTCATTATCCGCATCAGCTGCACTTTCTTTGTCTTCTGAAACTGCCTGTGCCGTTGCAAGAGACGCAGTCGGAACATCAGCGGAAGTTCCCGTAACCACTACGGTCTCTTTTTTCTTTCTCAGACGAATACTGGTTCCGTTTTCTTCATAAGCAAACTCAGTCAGTTCAGAGTCTGACACCGTTTTTATCAATGTAAGAAGATTTTCAAATTCCATAATTATCAACCCTCATATTTCTTTACAAGAAGTGTTGCGTTATGTCCGCCAAATCCAAGAGAATTGCTCATTGCGTAATGAATCTCTTTTTCAACCGGAGCACCAATCGCATAATTCAGATCACACTCTTCATCCGGATCTGTGGTTCCAACTGTCTGATGGATAAATCCCTCTTCCAGAGATTTTACACAGGTCACAAATTCCACACCGCCGGCAGCACCAAGAAGATGACCGATCATAGATTTTGTTGAATTTACGACCAGATCTTTTGCCGCATCACCAAATGCCTTGTGAATTGCTCTTGTCTCAAACAGATCATTATGATGGGTGCTTGTTCCATGCGCATTGATATACTCCACTTCTGCCGGCTGAACACCCGCTTCTTCCATCGCAAGCTCCATTGCTCTTGCTGCACCTGCACCATCCTCTGCCGGGGAAGTGATGTGGAATGCATCAGCTGTTGCACCATATCCGACCAGCTCGGCATAGATTTTTGCCCCTCTTGCCTTTGCATGCTCCAGTTCCTCAAGAACTACGATTCCTGCACCTTCACCAAGAACAAAACCACTTCTCTCTTTGTCGAAAGGAATCGATGCTCTTGTCACATCTTCTGTCTTGGTAAGTGCTGTCAGTGCTGTAAAACCAGCCACACCTGTCGGACAGATACAACTCTCAGTTCCACCTGCCATCATAACTTCCGCATCTCCATACTGGATCGCACGGAATGCATCACCAATACTGTGTGTTCCTGATGCACAGGCTGTCACAACATCTGTACACTTACCACGAAGTCCAAGCTGAATGGAAATATTTCCTGCAGCCATATTTGAGATCATCAGCGGCACCATCAGCGGATTTACTTTTCCAGGTCCTTTGGTGAGGATCTTTTCATAGTTGTTTTCTACCTGTGGAAGACTTCCGATACCAGAACCAACAATAACGCCCACACGGAAAGAATCCTCTTTTTCCATATCAAGACCGGCATCTTCAAACGCTTCTTTTGCTGCCGCTACTGCATACTGGCAGAATGAATCCATACGTCTTGCAGCCCTCGGATCCATACGATCCTTAGCATTAAAATCCTTAACTTCTGCCGCAATCTTTACTTTATAATCTGTAGTATCAAACTTTGTGATCGGTCCGATGCCGACTTTTCCCTCACGGATCCCTGCCCAGAAATCCTCAACATTATTTCCAATAGGAGTAACGGCACCAAGTCCTGTTACAACCACTCTTCTCTTACTCATATGACCATTCCTCCGTCAACCTGAATCACCTGTCCGGTAATGTATGCTGCATCATCAGACGCCAGAAAAGCGACTGCTTTTGCGATGTCCTCCGGTTTTCCAAAATGTCCCAGCGGTATCTGTGCCGCAGATGCCTTTTTTACTTCTTCGGATAACACTGCTGTCATCTCCGTCTCAATAAATCCCGGTGCAACCGCATTGACAGTTACTCCACGAGATGCAAGTTCTTTTGCTGCACTTTTTGTCATTCCAATGATTCCGGCTTTTGATGCTGCATAATTTGCCTGTCCTGCGTTTCCGGCAATTCCTACTACAGATGCCATACTGATAATGTGACCGGAGCGCTGACGGAGCATCTGTCTGGATACAAAACGCATCATGTTAAAAGTTCCTTTAAGATTGACATCGATCACTTTGTCAAAATCTTCTTCCGACATTCCCATCAGAAGTCCATCCTTCGTGATCCCGGCATTGTTCACCAGGATATCAATACTTCCATATGTTTTTACAATATCCTTTACTGCGCTTTCACAGGCTTTATAATCAGCAACATTCCACTGTCTGATCTCTGCCTCGCCGCCTTTTTCCTCAATCTCTTTCTGCACTTCTTCTGCACGTTCCAGAGAACCGTTATAATTGATCACAACTGCTGCACCTCTGGAAGCAAGCTCCAGGGCAATGGCTCTTCCGATTCCTCTGGAAGCACCTGTCACAACAGCAACTTTCTTTTTATTCTGCTCTGCCACTTATTTCTCTCCTCTCGGCATCTGCTGCGACCAGACGAACCTTCATCCGGTCTTATCAATTTTTATTTCAATTCCTCACACACCTGAACAGCTTCTTCCCAGCTGCCGATGTGATAAGCTTTTACATTTTTATCAATCTTACGAAGGAAACCTGTCAGTGTTTTGCCAGG
>CAKRTP010000098.1 GCA_934402155.1 uncultured Blautia sp.
CTCTATCATAATATCTTTTATGGAAAAATACCAGCTATATTTTGACTGATTTTTACGAAATTTTGACTTTTTTACCAGGGAAGCATCGGCGTCTCCACTTTTTTGTCGCGGAGCATCAGATCTCTGACTGCCTCTGCTGCCGGCTTATCTTCAAACAGAACCTTATTGACCTCCATGATGATCGGCATTTCCACTCCGTACTTCTCCGCAAGGCTTTTGGCTGCCTTGGCCGAATGGACGCCCTCAACAACCATCTTGACTTCATCCATCGCCTGCTGCATCGTATAACCCTTGCCAATCAGATAACCTGCTTTACGGTTACGGCTGTGAACACTTGCACAGGTTACGATCAGATCCCCGATGCCGGTAAGCCCTCCGAAAGTCTCCATACGTGCTCCCATCTTTGTTCCAAGGCGTGCGATCTCGGCAATCCCTCTCGTGATCAGTGCCGCTTTCGTGTTATCTCCATAACCAAGTCCATCTGCTGTTCCTGCCGCAAGCGCGATCACGTTTTTGAGTGCACCTCCAAGTTCTACTCCCAGCATATCTGGTGTTGTGTACACACGGAAAACAGAGCTTGTAAAAATCCCCTGGAGGTATTCTGCTGTTTCTCTCTTTGGTCCGCTGACCACACAGGTCGTAGGAAGTTTTCTTCCCACCTCTTCTGCATGGCTCGGTCCGGAAAGCACATAGACACCTGCCTCTGGAATCTCCTCACTGATAATGTCTGTCATTGTCATCAGAGTATTTTCTTCGATCCCTTTGGCAACATTGACAATGATCTGGCCTTTTTTTATGTCAGGAGCCATTAATCTGGATGTACTTCTCACATACAGAGACGGCACTGCCAAAACAATCACTTCTGCCGTTTCCAGACAGCTCTTCATATCTGCTGTAATATCAATATTCTCCGGGATATGTACTCCCGGAAGTTTAGAGGTAAGCTCTCTTGTCGCTCTCAGAGTATCTGCTTCTTCCTGAAACCTGGTCCAGAGACGTACCTCATGTCCATTATCACTCAGAAGAATGGAAAGCGCAGTTCCCCAGCTTCCCGCTCCCACTACACTGATTTTTGCCATATATGCTACCTTTTAACCTTTCTTTGATTTTCCAAGGAATACTTTGCTTTCTTTTCCATGCACCAGCCTTACAATGTTGGCTCTGTGTCTCCAGAATGCGAGACAGGTCAGAAATACCATCACTGCGTACATTTCCAGTGTATGTGCCCTGTCCATGCCATATCCTCCATGTTCCCCCCGTACGATCAGCGCGATCAGCGCGATCAGATAAGCACTCAGAGAACACAGAGAAACATAATGTGTCAGGAAAAAGAGTGTAAAAAACACAACTGCGCAGATAACAAACAGTCTCCAGTCAAAGGCGATCAGAAATCCCACGGAAGCTGCAATTCCTTTTCCTCCGCGAAATCCAAGATATACAGGGAAATTATGACCAAGGACACAGCCCGCCGCCGAATAAATTGCAAGCAGCGGAAGCACGTCAGAGGCGTGGTTTCCAAAAATCAAGCGCACAGTCACGATTGCCAGTACGCATTTGAGGCAGTCACCAAGAAGTGTCATGGCACCTGCCTTCTTGCCAAAGGTACGCAGAGCATTGGTCGTTCCTGCATTGCCGCTCCCATGCTCACGAATATCTGTCTTATGCAACTTCCCGATAATATAGGATGTCTGAAACAGTCCAAAAACATAACCAATCAGAAGAGATATCAAACGTTCTGTCATTTCACTCAGCTCTTTTCCCCGCGTTCACGGATAATAAATTTCAGCGGTGTACCACGGAATCCAAACGCATCTCTGACTTTGTTCTCAATATAACGTGTGTAGGAGAAATGCATCAGTTCTTTGTCGTTAACAAAAATAACAAATGTCGGCGGACGTACTCCCACCTGTGTCATATAAAAGATCTTGAGACGTTTTCCTCTGTCAGACGGCGGCTGCTGCATGGCAACAGCTTCGGAAAGGATTTCATTGAGAACACCTGTCTGGATACGAAGCGTCTGGTTTTCAATAACTGCATCGATCGTTTCAAAAAGTTTCGGAAGACGCTGGCCTGTCTTTGCTGAGATGAACACAAGCTCCGCATATGGCATGTATGCCAGCACTTCTCTGATACGGTTTGTGTGTTTGTAAATAGTCTTGTCATCCTTCTCAACAGCGTCCCATTTATTGACTGCGATAATAACACCCTTGCCGCGTTCATGTGCGATTCCGGCAATCTTGGCATCCTGCTCGGTGACGCCCTCAGTCGCATCGATCACGATCACAACAACGTGAGCGCGCTCCACCGCTGTCACAGTACGGATCACACTATAACGCTCGATTTCTTCTTTGATCTTGCCCTTGCGGCGAAGTCCTGCGGTATCAATAAAGATGTATTCCTTGCCCTGCCATTTGACCTTCGCATCAACGGCATCGCGTGTGGTTCCGGCAATATCTGATACGATCACACGATCCTCTCCGAGAAGACGGTTGATCAGAGAAGACTTGCCGACATTTGGCTTACCTACAACTGCGATCTTCGGAATATCGTCATCCTCTTCCGTGTCAAGTCCTTCCGGAAATTCTTTGACAATCTCATCCAGCATGTCACCAAGACCTGTACGGTTGGCAGCTGAAATCGCTATCGGTTCGCCAATGCCAAGATTATAAAATTCATAAACATCCATCATATATTTCTGGACGCTGTCTACCTTGTTTACAACAAGAACAACCGGTTTCTGGCTGCGGCGCAGCATATCTGCCACCTTCGCATCGGAATCCACAAGTCCCTGCTGTACATCTGTAATAAACACGATGACATCGGCCGTATCAATCGCGATCTGTGCCTGTTCCCTCATCTGGGAGAGAATAATATCTCCGCTGTCCGGCTCGATTCCGCCGGTATCGATCATGGTGAAGGATTTGTCCAGCCATGTCACATCTGCATAGATCCTGTCACGTGTAACTCCCGGTGTATCTTTTACAATAGATATCATTTCGCCTGCCAGGGCATTAAATAATGTGGATTTGCCTACATTAGGCCTGCCCACAATTGCCACTACTGGTTTGCTCATACATTTGTCTCCTTATCTGCTTTTTATTCTGAACGGGATCCAGTACAGAAGATACCAGATCTTCTCCGCCTTCATCTACAATTATGATTTCTCTTTCCAGAGCCTGTGAAACATCCTCAACCGTCAGGTCATCCAGAAAAACATTCTCTCCGCTGCGCAGCATATTGCAGGGGATCAGAAGCCTGTCACCCAGCTTACGGTTCAGGAGCTGTTCTTTCAGATCTGTTCCTGTGATCAGTCCTGAAACTGTGATCTTTTCGCCAAAGAAATTGTTTCTGATCGTGATCACCTCATACTCCAGACCAGGATATTTCGCTGAAATCTTTTTCAGGCATTCCTCTATATAAGGTGCTGCCAGCTTGCCGGTTGCAACGGTGACAGACCTTGGCTTGTCATCTCCTGTCCGCTTCGCGACCGCTTCCTGCACTTCTGTATCCAGAAGCCTCAGCATCCCGACGCCATTCTCAAGCTGGAGATAACCGTCATATCTGTCTTCGCCCGGAAGCTCCTGTCCGGCAAGGATATACCATTCATCCGAAGCATGAATGAAATGGATTCCATATTTCTCATACATCTTATTCTGCCATCTGTGTATCTGTTCCAGGACCCGGAGCGCATCTTCACGTTCAAAACTCTCCAGAGGATAAAGGCCGTCCCGGAATTTCGTCAGACCAACCGGAACCACAGATACGCTCTGAAGAACCGGTGCATATGCAGAAAGCTTCTCCAGACTGTATTCCAGTTCTTCTCCGTCATTGACTCCCTTGCAGAGAACGATCTGTCCATTCATGGTGATGCCTGCTTCATAAAGCTGGTCAACTTTCTTAAGGGCATCTCCCGCAAAACGATTGTGCAGCATCTTGCAGCGCAGTTCCGGATTCATTGCCTGGAAAGAAACATTGATCGGTGACAAATGATATTTGATCACCCTCTGAATATCATCCTGGCTCATATTGGTCAGTGTCACATAATTTCCCTGCAGGAAAGAAAGCCTGGAATCGTCATCCTTAAAATAAAGAGTCTCTCTCATTCCCGGCGGCATCTGGTCAATAAAACAGAACATGCAGTGGTTGCTGCAGGAACGGTACTCGTCCATCAGACCGTTCTCAAACTCTATTCCCAGATCCTCATCGTAATCCTTCTCTACTTCCAGCTCCCAGATTTCTCCATTCGCCTTCTCTATGAGAAGTTCTATATATTCATCATTCATCAGGTAACGGTAATCAAAAACATCCTCTACAGCCTGATGATTGATCTCTGCCAGTACATCCCCCGGTTCCAGCTCCAGCTCTTCACCGATGCTCCCAGGAAGAACTCTGGAAATCTTGTGTTTCTTTTTTTTCATGCTGTTCCTTTCTAATTATACATTCGGACACGCCTTCGTTCATGACCGATTATTATTATCATAACAATTCTGAAAGTAAAAATCAATAAATTCCTTGACGGGATTTGGGGTAAATGTTATATATATAATAGGACTCAGTTTGAAAAACTATACCTAGGAGGAATATTATGCCGAATATTGAGTTACTTGAAAAAGCAACCCCAGTTGCACCTATCCGCATCGCAGCACTTGCCGGATGCCAGGATCTTGCGAAAGAGGTTGACAAGAAACTTGTAAAATTCCGTAAAGAACTTGTAGCAAAGAAGAAACCAAGCACCATACCACAGGGATACAGTCTCCCTTCTTTCCTCGTCGAATGCGAATGTGTACGCTTCGGTACCGGAGAGGGCAAGGGCTACATCAAGGAATCTGTACGTGGTGCCGATCTCTTCATCATGGTAGATATCACAAACTACACAGAAACCTATACCGTCTGTGGTCATGAGAACCACATGTCACCTGACAATCATTATCAGGATCTCAAGAGAATCATCTCAGCCGCTACCGGAAAAGCTCATCGTATCAACGTTATCATGCCGTTCCTTTATGAAGGACGTCAGCATCGCCGTACTAAGAGAGAATCTCTTGACTGTGCACTGATGCTCAAGGAATTAAGCGACATGGGTGTTTCCAACTTTATCACCTTTGACGCACATGATCCACGTGTACAGAACTCTATCCCGCTGAATGGTTTTGATAATTTCTTCCCGACTTATCAGTTCCTCAAGGCACTGGTTAAGGATGTTAAGGACTTCAAGCTTGACAACGACCATCTGATGATCATCAGCCCTGATGAGGGTGCTATGTCACGTGCAGTATATTTCTCAAATATTCTCGGCGTTGATATGGGTATGTTCTACAAGCGTCGTGATTACTCTACTGTTGTAAACGGCAAGAACCCGATCGTTGCCCATGAATTCCTCGGTGATTCCGTAGAGGGCAAAGATGTTGTCATCATCGATGATATGATCTCTTCCGGAGAAAGTATGCTCGATGTTGCAAAGCAGATCAAAGAGCGCCATGCAAAGCGTGTCTTCATCTGTACTACTTATGGTCTGTTCACAGACGGCCTTAAGAAATTCGATGAATACTATGAAAAGGGCTGGATCGACAAGGTGATCACCACCAACCTGAACTACCGTGATCCGGAACTCCTCGAAAAACCATATTATATCGAAGCAAACATGAGCAAATATCTTGCAAGTATTATGGACATTATCAACCATGACTTATCTGTTGAGAAGGTTCGTTCCAGCAACGAGAAGATCATGGAACTCATGAAAAAAGTAGAAAAACGCTGATCTTCCAAAGAATATTTATGGGCTGCGTACCGTAATGATAACACGGTATGCAGCCCATTTTTTATCTCCGTATTCCCAGAAAAGCTCCCAGATTCCCTCTTTTGCCATGTGACGCTCTGTGCGAAAACAGAAATTCGGGATTACAGCAGGTACACAGGTTCGGAAGCGAAATATGTTCCTCCCTGATCCCTGCTTCCAGCATGATCTGGTGGTTTGCCTCCCATAGATTCAGCTGATATTTCCCATCGGGTTTGCCGTAAAACAATGAATCCCAGATTTCTTCCCGAAAAGCTGCCCTGAACTGTTCGATCACATCCTCACTGACCTCATAACAGTCCTGACAGATAGACGGACCTACCGCACTGTAAATCTCTGACGGATCGGAACCAAATTCTTCCTGCATCCTTCGAACTGTAACAGCACCGATCTTCGCCACCGTCCCTCTCCATCCGGAATGAGAAAGTCCGATTGCGCGATGTACCGGATCAATAAAATACAGAGGCACACAGTCGGCATAAAATGTTGCAAGAACAAGTCCCGGGATATTTGTGATCATCCCGTCCACATCTGTATATGGTCTTGGTTTTGTAATCCCGTTCCCGCGATCCTCTTCTGTGACAAGACGGACGTTTGCAGTATGCGTCTGATCAGAGGTCACAATATCTTTTACATCAAATCCCACTGCATCAGCCATCTTTCTGTAGTTTTCTCTCACCGCCTCATCCCGGTCTCCTCTGGTAAAACTCAGATTCATAGAAGAATAAATTCCCTCACTGACACCGCCAAGTCTGGTACTGAATGCATGCACAAAACCCGGCAGCTTATCAAATTCCGGATATGTGAGATATGTCACTCCTTTTCTGGTATTGACCTGCATTCCAGGTTCGTTTTCCTGA
>CAKRTP010000099.1 GCA_934402155.1 uncultured Blautia sp.
ATGGATAACAAGTTTTTCACATTTATGGGAAAGGTTGCGGATTTATGTATTCTGAATATCATATGTCTGATCTGCTGCATTCCTATTATCACGGCAGGAGCTTCAATCACAGCGATGTTTTATGTGACCATGAAAATGGTAAAAAACGAAGAAGCCTATATAATCAGAAGCTTTTTCAAATCCTTCCGACAGAATTTCAAACAGGCGACAGTGATCAATCTGATCATGATAGCGGCAGCGGCAATTCTGTATGCGGATCTCAGAATAGTCAAGCTGATGGGACAGCCGGTTTCACAGATCATGCAGATTATTTTTCTGGCATTTACCGTACTGTATGTCATGATATTTATCTATGTTTATCCGATTCTTGCAAAATTCTATAATTCTGTCAGAAACACATTCAGGAATGCAGTTCTGATGTCAGTACGTCACCTTCCATATACAGTGTTGATGGCACTGATCTGTGCATGTCCGGTACTTCTGATATCTTTTGCCCCGACTTTCAGAGTACAGTCAACATTTTTGGTACTGTGTCTGGTGATCGGAGGAGCGGTTGTCGCATACTGCAATTCCTTTTTCCTGGTCAAAATATTTGAAAATTATATTCCGGGCAGCGAAGAGGATTCAGATGGAGGACAGGCATAATGAGAAACTGGAATGGTAAACCATACCATTCACTTGACTATATGCTTCGCGAGAAATTTGGCGAGAAAGTATACAAGGTAACTCTGAACGGAGGCATGTCCTGTCCGAACCGCGACGGGAAGATCGGAAACAGAGGCTGTATTTTCTGCAGTCAGGGTGGAAGTGGTGATTTTGCAGCAGATGCAGCACTGACGATCACAGAGCAGATTGACAGCCAGATCGCTGTTTTGTCAGCGAAGCGTCCGATCCACAAATATATTGCATATTTTCAGGCATACACAAATACATATGCACCGACAGAGTATCTTCGGGAGATTTTCACAGAAGCGATCCGTCATCCATCAGTGGTAGCCTTGTCTGTAGGGACAAGGCCGGACTGTCTGGGAGAGAGTGTTCTGGAACTTCTGAGTGAACTCAATCAGATCAAGCCTGTATGGGTCGAACTTGGACTTCAGA
Source organism: uncultured Blautia sp. (assembly GCA_934402155.1). GTDB lineage: Bacteria > Bacillota > Clostridia > Lachnospirales > Lachnospiraceae > Blautia_A. Next base: position 1,102 of record CAKRTP010000099.1, read on the forward strand.
CAATCCATGAGAAAACTGCAGAGTATATTCGAAGAGGCTATCCGCTTTCTGTTTTTGAGACAGCGGTCCGTGCTCTCAGGGAACGGGGGATTGAGGTGATCGTTCATACGATCCTGGGGCTTCCCGGAGAGTCCGAGGAGGATATGCTTGCCACGATAGAATATTTGAATTACAGAGATATACAGGGAATCAAACTTCAGCTTCTCCATATACTCAGAGGCACAGATCTTGCACAGGAATATCTGGAGGGCAGAGTCCACGTATATGAGAGAGAAGAATACCTGAATCTGCTGATCCGGTGTCTGGAGCATCTGGATCCGGAGATTATCATACACAGAATGACCGGAGACGGCCCGAAGGATCTTCTGCTGGCACCTCTGTGGACAGGCAGGAAGAGGGAAGTCCTGAATCTTCTGCATCATCAGATGAAGGTATGTGACAGTTGGCAGGGAAAGCAGTTCCATTCTCTGTCAGAATAAGAAAGAGGTGACTGAAATGGCAGATCCATTTACAACGTACAAGCTGATCGTATTATATATGGCAAAGCATGCGACAGAAGCACTGACAAATTCACAGATTTCGGAATTTATTCTGGATCGGGAATATACAGATTATTTTCAGCTCCAGAAGGTGCTGTCGGAACTTACAGAGACAGAGCTTCTCCGTAAGAGAACGATTTCCAACAGTTCTTATTATGAACTGACGGAAGAAGGCCGAAAGACACTCTCTTATTTCGAAAAAGATATCTCACAGGATATCAGAAACGAAGTCAAAGAGTATCTTGAAAGCTGTGGCTGCAAGGTACATGAGAGAATACTGACACCGGCTGATTACTATACAACGCCGCAGGGTGGATATGCTGTACGTTGCCAGATCATAGAGAAGGAATCGACGATCATGGATCTGAGTATGACAGCGCCAGGCAAAGAGGCGGCGCAGGCAATCTGTCGGAGCTGGGCTTCCAGATCACAGGATATTTATGAAATGTTGATGAGTGAGCTGATCTCATAAATAAAGAGGGCGGAGAAAATGGAACTGCTGAGCCATTTTCTCCGCCTTCTTTGATGTCAGGACCTGATATGTTTCATATATTCTTTGAGAGTTTTTTCATATCCCATATCACTGAGTTCATAAAAATGTTCTCCCCGGATTTCAGATGGCAGATACTGCTGATCCACATAATGGTTGGGGTAGTCGTGAGCATATTTATAACCGATTCCCTTGCCAAGCTTCTCATGTCCGCCGTAATGGGCATCCTGAAGATGGACAGGAACAGTGGTATGCGTTTTTTTGACAGAATCCATAGCTGCAAAAATCGCATTAACAGCAGAATTACTCTTGGGTGCACATGCCATATAGGTTACTGCCTGGGAAAGAATGATCTGAGCCTCCGGCATGCCGACACGCTCAACTGCCTGAGCGGCTGCTGCTGCCACGCAGAGTGCCTGAGGATCAGCGTTTCCGATATCCTCGGAGGCAAGGATCATGATCCTTCTTGCAATAAATTTGATGTCTTCTCCCGCATAGAGCATTTTGGCCAGGTAGTAGACTGCGGCATCAGGATCAGAGCCACGCATGCTTTTGATAAAGGCAGAGATGATGTCGTAATGATTGTCACCCTGTTTATCATACTGAACAACACGTTTCTGGATGCATTCGGAGGCAACCTCAAGTGTCAGATGGATATAGCCATCTGAAGATTTTGGCGTGGTGAGAATTCCGAGTTCTACGGCATTCAGGGCACTTCGTGCATCACCGCCTGCCATATCTGACAGAAAATCAAGAGCATCGTCATCGATCACTGCACCATAATTTCCCATTCCCCTGTCGCAGTCATTGACAGCACGAAGGATCAGTGTGCGGATGTTGTCCTGACTCAAAGATCTGAGCTCAAAAATGATAGAGCGGGAGAGGAGCGCGCTGTTGACTTCAAAGTAAGGATTCTCAGTCGTGGCACCGATCAGGATGATCGTCCCGTCCTCGACAAAAGGAAGAAGATAGTCCTGCTGTCCCTTGTTGAAGCGATGAATTTCATCGATAAAAAGAATTGTCTTTCTGCCGTACATGCCGAGCTGTTCCTGGGCTTCCCTGACGACCTGTTCCATATCCTTCTTGCCGGCAACCGTTGCGTTGATCTGTGTAAAATTAGCACGGGTTGTATTGGCAATGACTTTTGCGAGCGTTGTCTTGCCTGTTCCGGGAGGTCCGTAGAAAATAACAGAAGTCAGTTTATCAGCTCTGATCGCGCGATATAATAATTTGTCTTTTCCTACGATATGCTCCTGACCGACAACTTCATCCAGAGTGACAGGGCGAAGACGGGACGCAAGAGGAGATTCTCTGTCAAGAGTTTTTGATTTGGCATATTCAAATAAATCCATAATGATACTCCATTCTGAAATAATGATCCGTACATTTGTTCCAAGTATACTTGATTTACAAAATAAATTCAACTGAGAAGATGTTTTGATATGAAAATGCTGAAATATCTTGCTTATCACAGAGTAAAGTGTTAAAATATCAGATAGGTGAAATAAAGCAGAATGTAAGCTAAAGGAGCAAGGTTATGGGTAAAAAAATCAGGACGGAAGAGGTTGACCATCTGTTTGAGGCGATCCTCTGTTTGAAGAATAAAGAAGAGTGTTATACCTTCTTTGAGGATGTATGCACGATCAATGAACTTCTTTCTCTTTCACAGCGTTTTGAGGTGGCTAAGATGTTAACTGACAAGCGCACATATCTGGACATTTCAGAGAAGACAGGGGCTTCGACAGCAACGATAAGTCGTGTTAATCGTTCTCTTAATTATGGAAACGACGGATATGAGATGGTTTTTGAAAGAATGAAAGCCAAAGAAGCGCAGGAAACAGAAGAATAAATAAAAATGCAGCCTGTGGGAAGTTTTGCTTCCTGCAGGCTGTATTTTTATTGTGCGGCAGTGTCAGGGGAGACCGTGCTGAAATACTCATCGATGCCGTCAGCCACTGCTTTTGCCATTGTCTCATGGTTGGCACTGTTGGTGATATAAAGGTCATCGTTCTGATTACTCATAAAGCCCATTTCGAGAATTGCAACAGGAACAGTACTCCAGTTGGTTCCGGTCATGTTGTCAGAAGAGATCACACCGAGATTTCCAAGTCCGGTCGCATCACAGTAATGATTAATGATACAGGTTGCCAGAGTGTTGCTCTTTTCGATGATATCCTGGCTTAAATACTGGTTGGAAGAAGTCGGTGCCATGGTAAGTGCACCGGAAGAGGAAGAACTGTCGGATCCGTTTGCATGGATGCGGACAGTAATGTCAGCTCCTTCCTGGGTGGCCAGTTCAGCCCGTTCTTTGTTGCTGATTGCTTTATCATTGTCTTCTCTTGTCATGACAACATTGTATCCCCGGGAAGAAAGTTCTTTCTGAAGGACAAGGGAAACCTGAAGATTTACTTCGTATTCCGGAACATTTGAAAAATTTCCGCTTGTTCCGGTAGTGGCTTTGTTTTTGGTCTGTGAAGATCCGGGAGCCATTGGTTCCTGAGCACTCATGTCTACCCAGGATCCCTGATGACCGGCATCAACACAGACAGTAAAATTTCCCTGACCGGAGAAATTGTGATTGGATGTGTTGGCTGCAGACCAGTTCATTCCAGCGGAAGAACCAGAAGAACTGATCGTGCCTTCCGGCTGTTCATCAGATGTGCCTGAAGTATCAGAAGCTTCTCCGGAAGCAGAAGATGGCGGCTGTATCATTGCCTGTCCCGCTTCACTGTCATAGGCGGATTCTGATGAGGCAAAAACTGTCGCAGCAGAAGAAAAGATCAGGCTTCCAAAAAGCAGTGCGGTCAAAAAATTTTTCATAAAAACAGTACCTCCTGAAAAAAATTTATATATAAAAAATACAAATTTGGAACTTGTTCTGGTATAATATATATACAGAAAGAAGAAATTTGAAAAACTGTCATTTCCATGATAAATCATAATTAATATTTTTGCAAGAAGTGAATAGTTGCAGAAATCTTCTTGAAACTATCCTATGAAAATCTTATAATAGGAGTATCTGAAAGTAAGGAAGAGAGAAAATGAAAAATAAGATCTTAAAGACAATTTTAATCAGCAGTATCGCAATTGCAGCAGTGGCAGCGCAGCCATGCTATGCAGCAGAAGAATCTGCTGTCAGTGAAAGTGCAGAGGATCCTGATCATCACCCGGAACCGGCACCGGAAGAGACGGCTGTAATGCAGGAAGAACAGGGAACCTTGTCTCCATCGTCAGGCTCTGAGGGAGGCAGCGTGTTCGGAAATTCAGCAGCATCTGAGGCGGCAGGAACTGACGAGAAACTTCAGGGAGTTTTATCCGGCCTTGCACTTCCGGCAGGAAACGGAAACTGGTCAGTATATGTATGTGACCTGGTAAAAAATACAGAAGGAGCTGTGCAGGATGCACAGATGCAGGCAGCGAGCCTGATCAAGCTCTATATTATGGGAGCTGTCTATGAGAATTATGACAATATCATATCACAGTATGGACAGTCCAATGTAGATACAAATCTGAATTCTATGATAACAGTCAGTGACAATGATGCCGCCAACACACTGGTAAGTTATCTGGGAGGTGGTGACAGCAGCGCAGGAATGAATGTTGTAAATGATTTTTGCAGTGAGCAGGGATATTCCAGCACTCATATGGGAAGGCTTCTTCTTGCAAGTAATCAGTATGATGATAATTATACTTCAGTTTCAGACTGCGGGCATTTCCTGAAGAAAGTTTATGAGGGAAACAGGGAGTCTGATCCGCACGCGCAGGCAGAATTTGCTCTGCTTGCAGCCCAGACGAGAAGAAACAAGATCCCGGCACAGATGCCGGCAGAAGTCAGCATTGCAAACAAGACAGGAGAGCTTTCCGACGTAGAAAATGACGCGGGAATTATCTATAATTCAGCGAATGATCTGGTCATTGTTTTTATGTCAGAGAATGTTCCGCAGCCAGGATCAGCACAGAGTACGATCGCATCTCTGAGCAGACAGATTTATGACTCTTACAGTTCGTAAGAAAGAAAAATAAGTTACTGTGAACGAAGCGAACAGTAACAAAAATAATCCAAAAGGAGGATATCACTATGAAAAAGAGATTGACAGGAGTTTTTGAATCTTCATTCATCAAGTGGGCGGCACTGTTTGTACTTGTGTTTACCTTATCCCTTCCGTTTTCTGCGAAGGAGAGTTTTGCAGGTGCAATGTACAGTGTAAGTGTAAGCAAAGGATATCTTGCCCTTCGTACAGCGAAAGCATACGACAGCAAAAATGAGATCGGAGAACTTTATACAGGAGATACCGTAGAAGTCATGGATACAAGTGACAGCACATACTGGTATGTATATTCTTCCAAGCTTGGCAAATCGGGATATGTAAACCGCAGTTATCTTGTCGCACTGGGCGGCGGTTCCTACAGCGGAGGAAGCAGCTATACAGTAAGTGTAAGCAAGGGATATCTTGCCCTTCGTACAGCGAAAGCATACGACAGCAA
>CAKRTP010000100.1 GCA_934402155.1 uncultured Blautia sp.
AAAGACAAGGTCGAAGACATATTGCTCAGATCCATATCGAAAAACTCCTCTGCATTCAGACGACTTAGGCGGGAGCTCCGTCATCTGGGGAAATATCCGTTCAGACATCCGTTTTTCTGGAGTGGATTCATCCTTGGCGGGGTATAAGTGCACATATAAAAAGTATAACCTTCTATGATTGTGTTTTCGTCATAAAAGGTTATACTTTTAACGGATTTTAATTTCTGCACCCCCGTATCCTGAAATCTGGCAATTATCAACGTGTCAATACACTAGCCTATACGCATTTTAACTGCACCTGCAATGTGAGCCACATAAACAATGTGAACCAGAAACACTGTGTTTTATTTCCTTAATGGGAATCTGCTTTGAACCTGTTTTTTTTAACTTTTTTATCAGTTTTTTCATGTTATTCACCTCCTAAAAAATTTCTCCTATTTATCTAATTAATTTATGATTAAAATACCGTTATAAAATAGCAATTCATATCATCGCGCATTGCAAATCGATGGATCCATTATCATCCAATTTGCAATACAACCACCTCTACAGAAATAATTTACTGAACATTTCGAACATTCCTCCGAAGGATATCTTAGTACTTCCGAATATTCTTTCTTTAGAGACGCACTGTTCAAAAACTCGATTAACTCCTCTGCATTTGTATAATCCTGTGGATATCTTGCAATAACTGTATCGAAAATGCTATTACAAAATAATATATCTCCATTGTAGTCAAATACCAACCCTGTTCTATTTTGTACATTACAAGGCCCGGATAGTTGATTTCTATTCATTAACATATCAATAAAGCCTTTTGGCCAAATACACAATGGTTGTGTTATTTGTATTTCTAATCTATCTGCAAACATTTGATTTAGTGTAGGATATGCATTAATTAATTTATCCATCTCGTCAGTTGATAGCATCGAAAAATTATTTGTTGCAGATTCATTAGAAAGAATAACATTGCAACCGCTAATAAGAAAAGATTTTGCACCATGTTTTTTTGAAAACCTTGCAATATCTAACAACTCGTCAATTGAGGTTATTGAAGAACAAACAGTTTCTACTCCCGATGATTTATGAAATGAAAGAGAACGGCTAATTCCTGTTTTAACTTGTTCGATATTCCTAACCCCAGTAACTTGGAATAGTTTTTCAGGAGTAATGCCTTTGATGGAATTGACTGCATATGTACAGGGATGCTTTTGGTAATTTTCCCAAAAGGAATCTAATCCAAATGCAAAAGCATTAGTTATAATCGTTGTTTGTATATTTTTCTCTTTTGCAAAATCATTGAAAGGAAAAAGATAGCTCCATAATGATGGTTCTCCACCAATAAGTTTTATCTCTTTTATACCTAATTCAAATAGAATTTCAGATATATTCCTTGCCATTGATAGTGTCATGGAATGGCTTTGAACATAATCAGTTTCTTTTGCATAACACCATTTACATCTAAAGTTGCAATTTCTATTAACAGTTAACCATGCTCCCGTTGGATATGCGGAATAATCAAATATGTCCATAATGCTCTTACTCCTTTTTTTTAATTATTACATATACAGAATTTATTGTCTAGTCGAAGTTCATTTTTCACGAGAATAATTCAGACAATTCAGGTGCACACTTAAACAGAGTGCTTTCGTTATTCCGGCGCAGCAAACACAGCGCGATCATGCCACTGCACAAAACCGCGATGCTTTCAACGCTTCTGAATGACATTGCATGCTTCTGTTTTCGCTTGTATGCGCGAAGCAGCCGTTCGGCTTTGTTGTTTGTTGGCGGAACGCATATATCATGCAGGAACAGAAGATGATTGTCCATAAAGCTGTCTCCTAAAAAATTCACTGCAAAATGCCGGATCTCAGAGATATCCCCTGAAATCCGGCATTTCAAATGGAGATGACCCTGCGGAAATCGTAAAAACAAACAAATGCTGCTAAGAGATTGACGCAAATTTTCGTATAAATCAATCCTTGTATTTAGTGTCTGCAAGTTATCGTGAGGAGACACCATGAAAAAAATATTGAATTTTTTTAAGAATAAATCACGATAAATGAAAAAGGATTCACTATTATAAGTGAAAAGAAATTCAGCAATGAGGTGAAAGGAGAACAAAGCCATGAAGAAAAGTTATATACCTTAGGGCACGATCCTGTTTGAAAGCTTCACCGGCACTCAGTGTATAAACAGGTGGGACGAGGGAAGTTGGCACACGATACCATTAGACACGGAAGTTTCACCAGCATAGCCGAACAGAGGAATTATAGCCTTAATAAATCAGTAGATAAGGACGATCTGTTAAGCATACTCATTTTCAGCTATTCAGTACATGATACAATGACTGTTATGCATTTTCGGCGGCTTGTTTGAGGTTAATGTTTAAAGAAAAGGCCTGAAAAATCAACGATTTAGGGCTTGACATATCAGGAAGGAATATTTAACATAACATCTTAAAAAAGTAGGGGACCATGAAGTTTAAAATCAGAAGATTAATAGTTCCAAGAAGATCCGTCAAGGTAATGCTCATTGTGGATTCTGTAGTGTACAAAGGCGAGGAATACGCTCGTGCCGAAGAGTGCTTCGGCAGTGGTGATAACAAGTCATACAGAATCTGCAGTGCGGCTGAAATCACAGGAAACGGATGTGTCAGGACATCTTTCAATGAATTGATTATCGCGTTCCGCCCCTCCGATAATGACATTTACTTCGGTGTCAATGACTTCATAAAGTTCGGAATGATTCCCGAGTTAGCAAGGAGAATTTCAGTATATGCACCGGTCCGCAGACCTACCTGCAGCGATTACAGAAAAATCTTTACGGATATCAACAGCGGCATACTTGATGAAGTATCCCGTTTTCTGAGTATAAACAATATACTTCTTAAAATTGATTCACCGGACGAAACGGCCAACAGCCTCGCTGAAGAGGCTGAAAATCTGGGGCTGGGGGCGTCAGGACTGAGAAGCATTTTCTCACAGGCAGTAAATGAAAGATTCTTTGACGCTGCCGATACTTCGAACGGACAGCAGATTATCAGAATAGGAAAGGACGATATACATAAGGAGTTTTCCGAATACAAGGACGCTTACAGCTACGGATACGATGCCTATGCCGCACAGCGTGTCGAAAGTGATGCCAATGAGCATGCTGCTTCATCTCTTTCAGTATATACAAGAGCGATACAAGAGTATCTAGAAGGCGGTAACGAATTATGAACACCGGTTAATATCACAGCAGGATTTTAATAATAGTTATGTAAATGCAGAAAGTGAGGGAATATGAACAACGTCGACACACTGAAAAAATATGATATCATCACTTTTACAGACGATGAAAAGATAATGGTAATTTCAACCTGTAAGCATAAAAATAGAAAATTTGCCTATGTCAGGGAGATGCTTGCGGATGAATCTGACTTTACAGGTATCTGCAAGGTCATGGAGATACATTCGGAAGACGCCGAGCTGGAAGAAATAAATGACCAGAAGCTGATAAGGGAAATCTTCCCTTTGCTTTAGAACTAGCACGAGGCGGAGCGGCTGTCTGTGCATACCCTGTTTTCTGTCATCAGTATTAATCAGGCACGAACAGCCTTGTCCATTCAGCAAACAAGGGCAGCAGAAAAATTGGGATTCCACATTTTCGGAACAAAATAAACAAAACTGCCTCCCAGCATGGTATATTATAGAAATAAAAGGAGACTACGCACCACTTAAACGAAAGGAGAACTAAGATGACCGAGATAAGAGTATGCAGTGAGTCGAAAACGGGCCCGGAGATGGAGGTGTGCCTGAAAAATCCGAGAATTGCAGAAGATGCATCGATGGAATCTGGACAGAAGGTAACCTGGGACTGCATCTGGTTCGGCAGCTATCCTCAGTCAGAGGTGGTATGTGAAACTGATAAAGACCGAATCAGTGAGCTGATCGGCGGTTCGTATGAGCACCAGTATGTCACTGTCAGCAGTGCACAGTGGGATAAGATTATAAGTGCAGAATATGACAACTACGGGGATGCCATGGTAGATGGAGTGAAATACAGGCGCCTGAGTAAGATAGATGCAGTTGATATCGAATCCGAATACGGCGACTGTTATGAGTGGGACGGTGATTATGAGTGGGGCGATGATACCGTACGGTATTTCAGGTGCGAACCTATCAAATGGCGTGTACTTAACGTTAATGGAACTGATGCATTCCTGGTTGCAGACAGGGCTCTTGATGATCAGAAATACAACAATGCAGATGAAGGAAGTGTGACATGGGAGACGTGCACCATGAGGAGCTGGTTAAACGGGTATGATTCTTCTGTAAACAGACATGGTACGGATTACAGCCATAAGAACTTCATAAATGCTGCATTCACACCGAGCGAGTGCAGTGCGATAAAAATAACAGAAGTGATAAATAGCGACAATATAGTCTATGGTACCGAGGGTTGCTATAATACCGGCGATAAAATATTTCTTTTGTCGGAGAATGAGGTCTGCAATTCAAGTACAGCACTCCCATACGGATTTGTAAAAAGCCTCAGTACAGATGACGAGGCACGCAGATGTAAAAGCAGCACATATGCGAAGGCAATGGGAGTGATGAGCTGTTCACAAAGCCAATACTTGGAAAACTGCTTCTGGTGGCTCCGTTCACCAGGCGTTATTGATGAAGCTGCTGGTGTTGACTATGACGGCTCTGCCTATGACCACTATAGCGGCATTGGCGCTGATTTTACAGGTATCGCGGTTCGACCCGCTTTGCATCTTGATCTCTCATACTCTAACATATACAGATATGCAGGGACGGTCAGCAGTGATGGCGGTGAAGATAATTTATAAAAAAGCAATAAAAATGATAATAACAGTTGTCAAGATCAGTTAGAGAAATACACTAAGGAGAATGTAATGGATAAGAATAAGATGAAATATGAGAAACTTGAAGTAATGCCTGCTCTGAAGAGTCCTAGGATCGTAGAAGATGCATCAATCGATTCAGGACAGAGAGTGACCTGGGACTGCATATGGTTCGGAAATTACCCTCAGTCAGAAGTTGTATGCGAAACAGATACCTTGCGTATTAATGAACTGAACGACAGTGATTATGATAAACAGTATGTTACTGTCAGCAGTGCGCAGTGGAATAAGATAATCGTTGCCGCATATGACGAGAGTGGTGATGCTGTTGTGGATGGTATTAAGTACAGACGTCTAAGAACGGTTAACATCAATGATGCGGAAAATGGAGACAGCAATTGTATTGGAGAGGATAAAGATACTGTGCAGTACTTCAGGTACGAGCCCATTAAATGGCGCATACTGAATGTCAATGGGAATGATGCCTTGTTGTTGTCGGAAAAGGCTGTAGACGCTCAGCGCTATCACATGACAAGAGAAAGTGTGACATGGGAGACATGCACCATGAGGAGCTGGCTTAATGGATATGACAGCTCTTTCAATGGCAATACTAAGGATTATACAAAACTGAATTTTATAAACCATGCATTCACATCCGACGAACGTAGTGCGATAAAAACTACAAAAGTGATTAATGATACCGATCATAACGGTGATAAGATATTTCTGCTATCGGAAAATGAAGTTTGCAACTCTGATACAGCCGTTTCATACGGGTTTGAAGAGTTCTGCGATACATCTTATGCCCGCGCCTGTGAAGGCAGTGCATTCGTAACAGCAATGTATGGTGATGAAGAGGACTTTGGCGTAGGGTATTACTGGTGGTGGCTCCGTTCACAGGGCATTACTGATCATACTGCATTTGTCAATTATGACGGAGGTGTATATGATGCGTTTTATGTCGACTGTAGTGGCGTTGCAATACGCCCTGCTTTGTATCTTGATCTGTCGTGTTCTGATTTCTACAGCTATGCGGGTACAGTCTGCAACTTTTGGAGTGAAGATAATTTGTAAAAAGTCAATTAGGAAAATAATGGCAGTGTGATTATGGCTTCCCATCAGCGGAGTGACGTATCGCTTATCTGCAATAGCACTGCCAGCTATATTGGGGATAATGTCTGTTATCGCGGTCGTAACCCTTTATCCCCTGCCACTGTAGCTACATATATCAAGCTATGGTACCTGGTTTCGGTATCATCGATGCAGCAAAAGGGCTGTTGACCTAAATCAACTAAGAATTAACCGGGTACTAAAAGATGGACACAGCTGCTGCGAGGCTGGGGAAAGGTTTATGGTGAATTTGCTGTAATGTATGAAGGAAGGAGCCCACTTTAAAGGACTCCCTCAAAGTGAAGGCGTCCTTGATATGTTTACGTTCCTTAAAAGAACGCTCTGTTCTTCCGTGCATAAACTCAGATCAGGCATTTATATAGTTCAATAGAACGTTCACACACTTGTCCCATTTTGAGATTCGAGATTGTTACTATACCCCGCCAAGGATGAATCCACTCCAGAAAAACGGATGTCTGAACGGATATCTCCCCAGATGACGAAGCTCCCGCCTAAGTCGTCTGAATGCAGAGGAGTTTTTCGATATGGATCTGAGCAATATGTCTTCGACCTTGTCTTT
>CAKRTP010000101.1 GCA_934402155.1 uncultured Blautia sp.
TCAGAACTGTCGTCTGTTGTCTCCTGTGAGTTACCTCTTGTATCTGTTTCTTTTTTTGCTGAAAGACTCATATAACGCAGATATGCTGAAGAGGTATCCTGGTCCAGCATAAGAGAGGCTTTTTCCATATCACTCAGCTCTACAGAATAAATCTCATAACTGTTTCCATCAGAAGTAACCAGTTTCATATCATACTTCGCAGAAGATGTGCTCTGTGTATCTGTATTATCTTCATCAGAAGAATCTTCCGCTGAAGTTGATGCAGATTCTGCAGAATCTCCGCCATAATACATCTGAACCTGCTCAGCTGCTTTGATCGCAGATTCAGATGAGATCAGGTTTTTGCCCCATTCTTCCTCATCACTGCTTCCGGATTTTCTCAGATAAAGCTCTCTGACATCACTCTGCAGATTATTGGAAAGATAAATAAATTTCGCCTGCGCTGTCTTGGTGCCGATCATCTTTGGTGCCGGTGTGGATGTCGGAATCGGTGTCACCGTTGCCTGTACAACAGTAGGAGTTGGTGTCGCCATTGGAGTTGGTGTCACTTCAACCTCGTTATTTTTGGAAATTCCGCATCCTGCCATAGTCAGTGCCATTGCCACTGCTGCTGTCATTGCGATATATTTAGATTTGTGCATAATTTCAATCATCCTTTCTGAAAAGCACTGTAAATTATGTTGCGTTATTACTGTTCACACGTTGTGTTCATTATCCCACTGTTTTTCTCAAATGTCAAATCAGGGCATTATCTATCCAAGAAAATTTCTGCCGACAAAAAATCCCAAGACAAGGATACCAAGAACAATTCTGTACCATCCAAAAGCTTTGAAATCATGTTTCTTGATATATCCCATCAGGAATTTGATTGCGATAACAGAAACAAAAAATGCTACTACAACACCTGTTATCAGTGTCAGGATTTCAGCCGGTGTAAACGCGAAACCAAATTTTATCAGTTTCAGAAGACTGGCACCGAACATAACAGGAATTGCCAGAAAGAAAGTAAATTCTGCTGCTACTGTTCTTGAAGTTCCGACAAGGATTCCTCCAATGATCGTAGAACCGGAACGGGATGTTCCCGGAATCACTGATAAAACCTGAAAGATACCTATCTTAAATGCCGTTCCGAAGCTCAGATCTTCAAGTGATGTGCAGCTTGGTTTTCTTCTCTTATTATAATTCTCGATAAGAATAAAGATCACACCATAAACGATCAGTGCGATTGCAACGACCACATAATTATTGAACTTCTCTTCGATAAGATCATTAAATGGAAGTGCGATCACAATTGTCGGAATACATGCTACCAGGATCTTGAACCACAGAATCCATTTTTCTTTGTCACAGAACTTCTCTACAAAAGTCAGCACAAGACGGACAACAGGATTCTTGCGGGCAAGCTGTGCTTTTTTCTTCTTCGGGATCTGTCTTATGTAAAATGGCCATAATTTTCCCCAGTACAAAACCACAACTGCCAGGATAGCTCCCAGCTGAATAACTACCAGGAAAAATTCCTTAAATTCAGCAGTCATATCCATCTTGATAAATTCATCTACCAGGATCATATGCCCTGTACTGCTGATCGGAAGCCATTCTGTGATACCCTCTACGATACCAAGAATCACAACTTTTATAAACTCTAAAACGCTCATGTTCCTTTTTTCCTCTCTGTCTTTCTTTATTTAACTTCTTTGTTTAACCGAAGTGTGTTTCAAGCACACTCTAATACAGTATATTACAGTTTGGACAGTTCGTAAACCTTTCCTTTGGATTTTCTGTGAAACTTTAACGCCTGTCTGTTTTCTCTGATACGCAAAACCGGAGAAACATAGAATGCCTCTCCGGTCAGTAAGTTCAGACTTATTTGATTTATCTTCCAGCGATCGTTGCAATATCGATCAGTGTCAGATTATGAAGGTCAGTATTTTCAAGACTGGTCACAAGTGCTTCTGCTGTATCCAGACTTGTAAGAACATTGACACCTGTCTCAATTGCATTTCGACGGATCACAAAACCATCTTTCTGATGTTCAACACCCTGCGGCGGTGTATCAATGACAACATCGATCTTATGTCCAAGGATGAGGTCCATAAGGTTCGGTGCCGGCTGTTCCAGTTTATTGGTACGGATTGCTTTGATTCCGTTTTCTTTGAGAACTTTCGCTGTTCCTCTGGTCGCATAGATACGATATCCGAGAGCCTCAAAACGTCTTGCGATCGGAACTACCTCTTCATGATCTTCTTTTTTGACTGTGATGATCATATTCTTATGTTTCGGAAGCTTGATTCCTGCTCCGATAAATGCCTTATACAGTGCTTCATTGAAGTTCTCTGCAATACCCAGACACTCACCTGTGGATTTCATTTCAGGTCCAAGGCTGATATCTGCTCCACGGATCTTCTCAAAGGAGAATACAGGCATCTTGATCGCGATGTGTTTTGCTTCCGGCTGAAGTCCTGGTGTATATCCCATTTCTTTAAGTTTATATCCCAGAATAACCTTGGTTGCCAGCGGCACGATCGGAATTCCGGTCACCTTGCTGATGTATGGTACAGTACGGCTGGAACGTGGATTTACCTCAATAACATAAACGTCTTCACCACATACAATGAACTGAATATTGATCATTCCGACTACATGAAGTGCTTTTGCCAGACGACGTGTGTACTCAGCAATCGTATCCTTGGCACTCTGACTGATCGTCTGTGCCGGATATACAGAAATACTGTCTCCGGAATGGATACCTGCACGTTCAATATGCTCCATGATTCCAGGGATCAGGATGTCCTCGCCATCACAAACCGCATCGACTTCGATTTCTTTACCCATCAGATATTTATCTACCAGGATCGGATGCTCCTGTGCGATCTGATTGATGATTCCGATATATTCTTCTACGTCCTCGTCACTGACTGCAATACGCATGCCCTGACCACCAAGAACATAGGAAGGACGAACAAGTACCGGATATCCCAACTCGTTGGCAGCTTTTTTAGCTTCCTCTGCTGTGAATACGGTCTGTCCCTTCGGTCTCGGGATCTCACATTTTTCAAGGATCTCATCAAAGAGCTCTCTGTCCTCAGCTGCATCAACATCTTCTGCAGATGTTCCAAGGATCTTGACACCCATCTTCATCAGTGCTTCTGTAAGCTTGATAGCTGTCTGTCCACCGAACTGTACAACAGCTCCATCCGGCTTCTCAATATTTACGATGTTTTCCACATCCTCCGGTGTCAGAGGCTCAAAATACAGTTTGTCTGCAATATCAAAGTCAGTGCTGACTGTTTCCGGGTTGTTATTTACGATGATCGTCTCATAACCTTCTTTTTCGAATGCCCATGTACAATGTACAGAGCAGAAGTCGAATTCGATACCCTGGCCGATACGGATCGGTCCGGAACCAAGAACAAGGACTTTTTTCTTATCCGGTGTTGCTTTTGCTTCGTTTTCTGTGTCCGGTCCGCCATATACAGAATAGTAGTATGGTGTAGCTGCAGCGAATTCTGCTGCACAGGTATCTACCATCTTATAGGCAGCTGTGATCTTGTAACCCTGGCGAAGAGCCTTGATGTCTGCTTCTGTTCTGCCACAGAGAGAAGCGATCACATAATCCGGGAATTCCATACGTTTTGCTTCAAGAAGAAGTTCTTCTGTAAGAGGCTGAGTCTTAAGTGCCTGCTCCATCTCTACCAGGATTGCAATCTTGTCAATAAACCATCTGTCAATCTTGGTGATCCTGTGGATATATTCTTTTGAAATATCTCTTCTGATCGCCTCTGCGATCTTCCAGATACGGCGGTCATCTACAACTGACAGTTCCTCGATCAGTTCGTCTTCATCAAGTCCTGTGAAGTCATAGGACATCAGACTGTCAACATGCTGCTCCAGAGAACGGATAGCTTTCATAAGAGCACCTTCAAAGTTATGGCAGATACTCATAACCTCACCGGTAGCTTTCATCTGAGTTGTCAGTGTTCTCTTTGCTGTAATAAATTTATCAAACGGAAGTCTCGGGATCTTAACTACACAATAGTCAAGCATTGGCTCAAAACTTGCGTAAGTCTTGCCTGTGATTGCATTTGGAATCTCATCCAGAGTATATCCAAGTGCGATCTTGGCTGCAACCTTGGCGATCGGATAACCGGTAGCCTTACTTGCCAGCGCGGAAGAACGGCTTACACGAGGGTTTACTTCGATAACACAGTATTCAAAACTTTCCGGGTGAAGTGCGTACTGTACGTTACATCCGCCTGTGATGCCAAGCTCTGAGATAATGTTCAGTGCAGATGTACGGAGCATCTGATATTCTTTATCTCCAAGAGTCTGGGACGGAGCAACAACGATAGAGTCTCCTGTATGTACACCAACAGGGTCGATGTTCTCCATATTGCAGACAGTGATACAGTTTCCTGCACCGTCACGCATTACCTCATATTCGATTTCTTTCCATCCTGCGATGCAGCGCTCTACAAGAACTTCCCCTACACGGGAAAGACGCAGACCATTTTCGAGGATCTCTCTCAGTTCATATTCATTATTGGCGATACCTCCGCCGCTTCCGCCAAGTGTGTATGCCGGACGGAGAACAACCGGATATCCGATGGTTCTGGTAAAAGCCACACCATCTTCTACTGTTGTTACGACTTTTGATGCAGCAACAGGCTCTCCGATCTTTTCCATGGTATCCTTGAATTCCTGACGGTCCTCAGCTTTTTTGATTGTCTCAGCCGTAGTACCGATCAGACGCACATTGTGCTCTTTAAGGAAACCTTTTTCTTCAAGTTCCATTGCGAGGTTCAGGCCGGCCTGACCACCAAGTGTCGGAAGTACGCTGTCTGGTTTTTCTTTCAGGATCAGCTGCTCTACAACTTCAACTGTAAGAGGCTCAATATAAACTTTATCTGCAATGTCTTTGTCTGTCATGATCGTAGCTGGGTTAGAGTTCAGAAGAACTACTTCCATGCCTTCTTCTTTCAGAGAACGGCAGGCCTGTGTACCTGCATAGTCGAACTCGGCAGCCTGGCCGATGATAATCGGACCGGATCCAATAACAAGAACTTTATGTATATCTTTATTTCTCGGCATGATCTGTTCCTCCCATCATTTCCATAAATCTGTCAAACAGGTAGCTGGAATCCTGCGGTCCAGGGCAGGCTTCCGGATGGAACTGTACCGTAAAAATGTTTTTACCTTCGTAAGCCATTCCTTCGTTAGTTCCATCATTTACATTCACAAATGCAGGTTTCGCGATACCTTTTTTCTCAAGTCCTTCTGCATCAACCACATATCCATGGTTCTGAGAAGAAATATAAACACGTCCGGTCACAAGGTCTTTTACCGGATGGTTTCCTCCTCTGTGTCCGTATTTCATTTTGTGTGTATCTCCGCCTGTGGCAAGTGCCATCAGCTGATGTCCGAGGCAGATTGCAAAAATCGGCACATCTGACTCATACAGCTTACGAACTTCTTCTATTATAGTGGTACATTCCTTCGGATCTCCAGGTCCGTTGCTGAGCATGATTCCATCCGGTTTGTCCGCAAGGATCTCCTCTGCCGGCGTCAGTGCCGGATAGATGGTTACCTGGCAGCCTCGCTCATTCAGCGAACGTGCAATGTTTCGTTTTGCTCCAAAATCCATAAGAGCTACTTTGGGTCCATTTCCTTTGAGAACGTCTTTTTCTCTGCAGGTAACTTTCTCGACTACTTTTCCAGTTGTATAGGATTTTAAACGGGGGATTATTTCATCTAAATTGTAATTTTCATTGACTGTGATCATACCATTCATGGTACCTTTTTCACGAAGAATTTTTGTGAGAGCACGGGTGTCAATACCTGCGATACCCGGTATGTCATGTTTTTCAAGAAAATGCTGGATTGTATCCACACTTCTGAAGTTACTTGGGATACGGGATAATTCACGAACAATAAAACCATCGATCCAAGGTTTCCTGGACTCCTGGTCCTCATAACAGATGCCATAATTGCCAATCAAAGGATAAGTCATGCAGACAGCCTGTCCTGCATACGATGGGTCAGTCATTACTTCGAGATATCCTGTCATGGAAGTATTAAAAACAATCTCACTGATGACTTCTCTTGTTGAACCGATACTGGTTCCCTTAAATACATGACCGTCTTCTAATATCAGAAATGCTTTCATATAATCTCCCTTTCTGCTTTTTGTCTAAATCTGCAACTGCCCGGTATCTTACATTTATCTCCTGGACAGTTACCTAAATCTTCAAGATTGTATCATAAGAGTTTTCCTTTTTCAACATATTGTGGCACTAAAAATAATTCAGTTGTGCTCAAAAACTTTTCTTTGATAAATTGTTGCAGTTGAAAAACGAACTAAAAAACTGCATTATTTTTTTAATTTTCTCTTGACATTTTATTTCGCATAGGTTATGATAATCAGGCAGTCGACGAGTGCGATTGAATAATACAGAATGCAGGAGTGGCGGAATTGGCAGACGCGCAGGCTTCAGGTGCCTGTGGTCGCAAGATCGTGTGGGTTCAAGTCC
>CAKRTP010000102.1 GCA_934402155.1 uncultured Blautia sp.
CCTTGAAGCGGCGCAGGACTGCACGGACACGGGCAACGAGTTCTTTTGTGTCAAAAGGTTTGATGATGTAGTCATCCGCACCAAGCTCCAGACCGAGGACCTTGTCAAACGTTTCTCCCTTGGCAGAGAGCATAATGATCGGCACATCTGAAATGTGACGGATTTCACGACAGACCTGATAACCATCAATGCCAGGAAGCATCAGATCAAGAAGGATAAGATCCGGCATAAAAGAAGAAAATTCCCTGAGAGCCTGTTCGCCGTCGTTTACGATTCTGGTTTCAAAACATTCCTTTGTAAGATATAAAGAAATCAGTTCTGCGATATTGTTGTCATCATCTACGATTAAGATTTTTTGTTTTGTTACCATGGTATTCGCCTTTCAATTGTCTTTGTTTTAACTATTTTTTGAATTCTACGATCGTTACGCCGGCATCGCCTTCTCCAAATTCACCAAGGCGGTAAGAGGCGACATGTTTCTGTCGTTTGAGATAATTGTGCACACCTTTTCGCAGCGCACCGGTTCCTTTACCATGAACGATACGTACAGTTTTAAGATGAGCCAGATACGCATCATCCAGATATTTGTCAAGCTCAGCAACAGCTTCATCTACCGTTTTTCCCAGAAGATTGATCTCGGTAGAAACACTGGCAGATTTGGACATACGGATTTTGCCGGCTCCTGTACGGGAAAGTGCTGGAGTTGTAATTACCGGTTCATCGATAAGTTCCAGATCAGAAATATGCACTTTGGAGCGAATGATGCCCATTTGTACAAACAGATAGCCTTTTGAATCCGGACGGGTGCTGATCGTACCATTGAGATTCATGCTGAGTACGCGAACGGTATCACCTGGACGAACATCTTTGGCAGAGAGTTCTTTTTTTGGTTTTTTCTTAACAGCAGGCTGAGCCATTTTCTGTTCGGCTTTGTTGAGACGCTGGCGAAGCTGCTGGCGTTCTCTCTCAACAGCAGCTGTATTTACATATTCATTATGGAATTTATGGAAAAGCTTCATAGTCTGATCGGCATAATCTTTGGCTTCCTGCAGAACCTTGTGAGCTTCCTCATTAGCCTGACGGATGATCCTGTCTTTTTGTACATCAAGTTTTTCCTGCTTGGTTTCAAGTTGTTTCTTGAGAGTTTCGATTTCCTGTTTGTACTGTGCAATCTCAGCACGTTCATTTTCAATCGTGATACGGCTTTCTTCAAGAGAGGTCAGTACATCCTCAAAGGATTCGTCCTGTTCATTGATCTGTTCTTTGGCTTTTTCAATGATGGAAGACGGAACACCAAGTTTGGATGAAATTGCAAAGGCATTACTCTTACCCGGAATACCGATCAGCAGACGGTAGGTAGGGCTTAATGTTTCTACGTCAAATTCGCAGCTTGCATTTTCGATACCGGAGGAAGAGAGTGCAAATATTTTGAGCTCACTGTAATGAGTGGTAGCCATGGTCCGGATTCCTCTCTCATGAAGATAGGAGAGAATGGAAATTGCAAGTGCGGCACCCTCTGTCGGATCAGTTCCGGAACAAAGCTCATCAAACAGAACGAGAGAATGCTGGTCTGCTTTCTCAAGAAAAGAAACAATATTTGTCATATGAGAAGAAAATGTACTCAAGGACTGTTCAATACTCTGCTCGTCTCCGATGTCTGCGTATACTTCATGAAAAAGTGCCAGTTCACTGCGATCCAGAGTCGGTATATGAAGTCCTGACTGTCCCATAAGCGTGAGGAGACCGACTGTTTTGAGGGAAACGGTTTTACCGCCGGTATTTGGTCCGGTAATGACAAGAAGATCAAAAGAGTCACCAAGACGGATGTCGATAGGTACGACTTTTTTCTTGTTGATCAGCGGATGGCGTGCTTTCTTGAGGTTAATACGTCCTTCATCATTAAAAACAGGTTCGCTTGCGTTCATTTCCATGGCAAGGGCTGCTCTGGCAAAAATGAAGTCGAGCTGGACCATGATATCCAGATTGACAGAGATTGCCTCACGTTCAACAGCAATCTGTTCGCTGAGATCTGCAAGGATCACCTCGATTTCTTTCTGTTCCTGCAGTTCCAGTTCGCGCATATCGTTGTTTAGTTTGACAACGGACATCGGTTCAATGAAAAGTGTGGAACCGGTGGAAGACTGATCATGGATCATACCAGGAACCTGTCCTTTATATTCGGCTTTGACCGGAATGCAGTATCTGCCGTTTCGCATGGTGATCACAGCATCCTGAAGATAATTTCTGGCACCACCGTTTACCAGTCCGGATAACTGGGAATGGATACGATCGTTAGTTACTTTCATATTTCGCCTGATCTGACGAAGGGCAGGACTTGCATCATCACTGATCTCATCTTCGGAAAGAATACATCTGCGGATCTCAGAAGAGAGAGGCGTAAGAGGAGAAAGTCCATCGAACATATTATCAAGAGAATCTTCCGGTATATCAGCACGATCCCGACGGGAATAGGCCTTGACGCGTGATGTGTTTTCAAGAAGGCTGCAGATGGAAAGGATTTCCAGAATGCCAAGAGAACTTCCGATCTCAAGGCGTTTCAGAGATCCGCGGACATCCTTGACGCTGCCAAAAGAAATAGAGCCTTTCTGAAAAAGGCGGGTCAGTGCATCGCGCGTCTGAAGCTGCATGGTTCGGATAACTTCAAGGTCAGTTGAAGGCTCCAGAGTCCTGCAGAGATGTTTGCCCATGCCGGAGGATGCTTTTTCGGTAAGCTTTTCTATGATTTTTGGGTATTCCAGTGCATTTAATGCTTTTTGATTCATAATAATTCCTCGTTATTTTTAATAATCTTTTATTCTTCTCTATTCTACATGATTTCTACTGGAATGAAAAGACAAATAGACGGATTTTATTCATAAAAAATTCATAAGTTCCTGATAAAATAAACAAGAATTGTCAGGCTTTAAATCATAGGAGAAAAGATATGGTCAAACGGAATGATACAAAACCATCTTCGGAGAACTATACTTTTATAAAAGAAACAATAAAGGAGCAGTCGACAGATAAAAAAAGGCTGCGCGAGAAACTTCTGACAGCAGCACTCTGTGGTGTGATTTTTGGTACCTGTGCAGCGTGCATGATGGCATTGATCTTTCCGAGAATCATGAAGATGGGGGCTGCGCCGGAGCAGAAAGCGGTGGTTACTCTGATGCCATCTGTTACAGCATCGGCAGAGAAGAAAACACTGACATCGGGATCATCAGATACAAAAAGTGCGATATTTTCTGAGAAATCAAGGGATGATCTGTCAGAGAAAATAAGTCAGGTCGCGGAGACACCGCGAAAAGCACTTGTCCGTATTCTGGCGGCAGGGGAGGATGCAGATCTTCTGGATGACTCATTTCTGGATTATGGAGAAGGAGAAGGGTTTGTTTTTCTGAAAAATTCAGAAGCTTTTTATATTCTGACGGTTGCGGATCAGATGGAGGAGGCAGGTAAGTTTACTGTTACATTTTCAGATGGAGCAGTGGCCGACGGGATTTTGTGTAAAAATGATTCCAGAACGGGATTTTTTGTAATAAAAGTTCCTTTTACAGCTGTAGGAGAAGAAACACAAAAGGCAATTCCGGCGGTACCACTGGCAGCAGAGAATGATATACAGCAGACGGATTTTGTTATTGCGATCGGAAGTCCGACAGGAGATTATGATTCTATGACAGATGGCATGATAGCTGCTGTTACAGGTTCGCTTAAGATTGCTGATGAAGAGTATCAGATGTTTACAACAGATATGGCAGGTGGTGAAAACAGCAGGGGAATTCTTCTGAATGAGGATGGAACGGCTGTTGGTATCATATGGAATCGGGAAGATATCAGAACGAATGTGATTCGTGCAGTAGAAACAGCACAGCTTCGTCCGCTTCTTGAAAGTATGATAAATGGTGAGGATATCTTCTACATAGGAATTGAGGGGGTGACAATCTCAGTCGGACAGTCAGAAAACCTGGGAATTCCGAGAGGAATTTATGTAGACTCTGTGGAGGAAGATTCGCCGGCAATGTCAGCAGGGATACAGAATGGAGACATTCTGCATATGCTGAATGGACAGGAGGTACAGTCGATGGAGAAATATTCTTCTGTACTTCAGGGGTTGAATAAAGAAACACGCACAACAGTCAACGTATATCGTAAAAATCCATCCGGAGAGTATACAGATGTACAATTAACAGTAAAGGCAACAGTTCAGTAGACAGTATTATACAGGGTGCAAAGGCATCTGGAATTGGGATTGCAGCAGAGAAGAAGCTGAACAGTTAACAATAAAGGAAAACAGAAAGGCAAGAGTATCATGCGATTTATCAATGAATTACATGAAGGAGACAGAGTCAATGGAATCTATCTCTGTAAACAGAAACAGGCAGCAACAACAAAGAACGGCAAACCATACGAAAACCTGATTCTTCAGGATAAGACGGGTGTGCTGGATGGTAAGATATGGGATCCGAACTCACTGGGAATCGATGATTTTGATGCGCTGGATTATATTGATGTTGTAGGAGATGTGACTACCTTTGCGGGAGCGATGCAGTTAAACATCAAGAGAGTACGCAAGGCGGGAGAAGGAGAATACGATCCGGCAGATTATCTTCCGGTAAGTGAGAACAGTACAGATGATATGTATGGACAGCTTCTTGGAGTTGTTAAAACAGTAAAGAATGTGTATCTGTCTGCACTTCTGAATAAACTTTTTGTAGAAGATAAGGAGTTCCTGAAATCTTTCCAGGAACATTCTGCAGCAAAGACAGTACATCACGGTTTTATCGGAGGATTGATGGAGCATACTTTAAGTGTTACAAAGCTTTGTGATTATATGGCAAATGCCTATCCTCTGCTTAAGAGAGATCTTCTGATCACAGCGGCACTTCTTCATGATGTGGGTAAGACAAAGGAACTTTCTTCCTTTCCGCTGAATGATTATACAGATGAAGGTCAGCTCCTGGGACATATTATTATCGGTGCACAGATGATTCATGATCTGGCAAAAGAAATTCCTGATTTTCCGGAAACCCTGGAAAATCAGCTTGTACACTGTATTCTGGCGCATCATGGTGAACTGGAATATGGTTCTCCGAAGAAACCGGCACTTGCGGAGGCTGTGGCACTGAATCTTGCAGACAATACAGATGCCCGCATGGAAACGCTGACTGAAATTTTTGCAGCAGACAAAGGCAAGAAGGAATGGCTTGGATATAACAGGCTTTTTGAATCAAATCTGAGAAGAACAGGAGACGTCTGATCCTCATGGAATATCGTAAAAATGACATTGTTACGTTAGAAATTGTGGACTGCGGAACAGATGGTGAAGGCATTGGCAAAGCTGATGGCTTCACTGTTTTTGTAAAGGATGCAGTTATCGGAGATACTGTTGCAGCAAAGATCATGAAGGCAAAAAAGAATTATGGCTATGGCAGACTGATGGAAATTCTCAAACCTTCTCCATACCGGATAGAACCGGTATGTCCGTCTGCCCGTCAGTGCGGAGGATGCCAGCTTCAGGCAGTATCTTATGAAGAACAGAAAGTATTCAAAGAAAAGAAACTCCGAGGTCATCTGGAGAGAATTGGCGGTTTTCGTGACCTTCCTATGGAGCCGCTGATTGGCATGGATGAGCCATATCATTACAGAAATAAAGCGCAGTTCCCGGTTGGACGAAATAAGGAAGGCAGGATTATCACAGGATTTTATGCCGGTCGTACACATGCCATCATTGAAAATCGTGACTGTGCACTGGGAATCCCTCAGAATAAAGAGGTGCTGGATCGCGTGATCGCTCATATGGAGAAATATAATATTGCACCGTATGATGAGATGACAGGCAAGGGACTGGTGCGCCATATTTTTGTGCGGTACGGATTTTTTACAGGAGAAATTATGGTCTGTCTGATCATTAATGGACAGGAACTTCCACACCAGAAAGAACTGATTGAGAAGCTTTGCGAAATTCAGGGAATGACCAGTATCTCTCTGAATATCAATAAAAAACGAAATAACGTGATTCTTGGTGATAAAGTGAAGACCATCTGGGGACAGGAATATATCACAGATAAGATTGGAGATATTTCATACGAGATATCACCGCTTTCTTTCTTCCAGGTAAATCCAAAACAGACCTGGAAACTGTATTCCAAGGCACTGGAATATGCAGATCTTCATGGGGAAGAGACTGTCTGGGATCTGTACTGCGGCATTGGCACAATCTCGCTTTTCCTGGCACAGAAGGCCAGATTTGTCCGTGGTGTGGAAATCGTTCCGGCAGCAATCGAGGATGCGAAGCGAAATGCTCAGATCAATAATATCGAAAATGTAGAATTCTTCGTCGGAAAAGCAGAAGAGGTTCTGCCAAGAGAATATGAGAAAAATGGCGTCTATGCAGATGTGATCGTAGTTGATCCCCCGCGAAAGGGCTGCGATGAGATGCTGCTTAAAACTATCCTTAAGATGCAG
>CAKRTP010000103.1 GCA_934402155.1 uncultured Blautia sp.
CTCAGCTCTCTGGATCTTGAATTCAAGCTGCCCCTGACTGCTCTCATCTGCCCTTACCGTATCTTCCTGCACAGGAACCGTTTCCCTGGCAGAAGCCGGCGTCTTCTCTTCTTTTTCTTTTGCCGGATATGGTGTCAGTTTGGTTCCCTCCAGAAATGCACGATGCTCCTCTTCCTGTGGTTCTTCATCCTGCGTATTTTCGGCAAGAGATTCCTCCAGAGCTCTCCTTCGCTCTGCCTGACGCTGCTCCCTCTTCATTCTGCGTTCCTGCTGACGGAGTTCTTTTTTCAGATCCCTCTCCGGCTGTCCCTCCATATAACGTTCATGACCGCCTCTTGCTATCGCACAGATTCCATCCCAGAGTCGGAAAATAAATCCGAAAAAGGACTTCTGTGTGATCAGTATCATCGTGATCAGAAGGACAAGCAGGATGATCACACATCCCCCAACCATACCGAATGCAGAGGTGGTTGAGATGCAGATCGCGCCGCCGAGCACACCGCCTCCCGTATGATATGTCGAAGAAATCCTGTAATATTCGGAAAATGTCGTCTCGGTCATATATCCTTCTGTCAGAAGCTGGATCAGTCCACACAAAAATATCCAGAATACAACACCGGACAGAATTTTCTTGTATGCAACGGGATTCTTGCGGTTGGATATAAGAAATGCTGCACATGCAAAAAGCAAAACCGGAAAAAGGTAAGCCAGAAGTCCCATGATTCCAAATGATACCCTGCTGATGCTTCCTCCAACTGTGCCGCCCATTCCCAGGTTACTGATAACCAGTATCACTGCTGCCGCGAAGAAGATCCAGAGGATGATCTCTGCCTGAAAGCCACTGGTGACTCCCTGCTTTTTGGAAGTAGTTTTTCTGGTGGTCTTTTTTTTGCCGGAAGTGGTTTTGGTGCTCCCTCTTCTGTTGTTCTGTTTCTTTGCTGCCATTACGGGCACCCCTCCTACTTTCATTTATTTCGATACACGATCAGTCAGAGCATATAATTCATGATCAGTGTCACAAAGCCTGCCACAAAACAATAGATCGCAAATACACGAAATCTTCCTCTGTGAACAAGCTTCAGGCAGACGCGTATTGAAAAAGCTGCCACGATGCCTGCAATGATCATTCCAAGCACATAAGTAAAACCAAGTCCTATAGTCATATCAGAAGAGCCAAACTGACCCAGTTCCATGATCAGCGAACCCAAAATTGCCGGAATTGATAAGATATAAGAATATTTCACAGCAAAAGCACGGCCAAATCCGCCCATCAGTCCGGCACTGATCGTCAGTCCGCTTCGGGAGAGACCCGGAAAAACAGAGAGTCCCTGACTGATACCGATCCACATTGCATCGGAGAGATTTGCATCCTTGGCAGTCTTGTTTCCTCCTGCCTTGCTAAGATCAATGACAAGAAGAAGAATTCCCGTTATCAGAAGCCCGCTGCTCGGAATCAGTCTGGAATCTGCTGCCAGAACGACCAGCCTCCTGGCACTGTAGCCGATAAACATGGTCGGGATCATGGAAACCAGAAGCAAAACAGCAAATTTACGGTATGTATTGCTGATGATACGGGCATAACGAAGATGCTTACCTGTTCTCCGGTTGTGGATATACAAATGAGCATTTCCCACGATATCCATGATCATATCCAGAGTCTCGTAGAGAAGATGCCGGATATCTTTCTGAAAAGTCATAAATACCGCACCCAGCGTACCGACATGCAGCATTGCCTCCAACAGGACTCCTGTGTCATGATTGATCCCGAAAAAATTTTCAAGTATACTCAGATGTCCGAAACTGCTGACAGGGAGAAATTCCGTAATTCCCTGTACAATAGCTAATAAAATAACATATAAAACTGTCATACTTTTTTCCTTTTCTTTTATGATAGAGTGTATCTGATCTGCTGTTAAGACCCATCAACTCAGGCAAGTATAACATATTTTGCACTGACTTACAAGATAACAAACATTTGTTTGTAACTTAAAAATTCCCGACCGGTTCATAAAAGAACCAGCCGGGAACTTCTGTCCAGCTTATACAGCTTATTTATTTTTGAGATATTCATCGATACCTTTGGCTCCGGCTTTACCTGCTCCCATAGCAAGGATAACTGTAGCCGCACCTGTAACGGCATCTCCGCCGGCATATACGCCGTCCTTGGATGTCTTACCTGTTTCTTCTTCGGCAACGATACATCTTCTTCTGTTAACCTCAAGTCCCTTGGTTGTGGAAGAGATCAGCGGGTTCGGAGAAGTTCCGAGTGACATGATGACTGTATCCACATCCATATCATACTCAGATCCTGCAATTTCTACAGGACGTCTTCTTCCGGAAGCATCCGGCTCACCAAGTTCCATCTTGACAACCTTCATTCCCTTTACATGACCGTTCTCGTCAACAAGGATTTCCTTCGGATTTGTAAGAAGATCAAAAATGATTCCTTCTTCTTTTGCGTGATGAACTTCTTCTGCTCGTGCCGGAAGTTCTGCCTCACTTCTTCTGTAGACGATATGTACTTCCGCACCAAGTCTCAGAGCAGTTCTTGCAGCATCCATAGCTACGTTACCACCGCCGACAACTGCAACTTTTTTGCCTGCTGCGATCGGTGTATCATAAGAATCATCAAACGCCTTCATGAGGTTGCTTCTTGTCAGATATTCGTTTGCAGAGAATACACCGCTTGCATTCTCTCCCGGAATTCCCATAAACATCGGAAGACCTGCACCGGAACCGATAAATACAGCTTCAAATCCCTCGTCCTCGATCAGCTGATCGATCGTTGTGGATTTACCGATGACAACGTTTGTTTCAAATTTAACACCAAGTTCTTTGACTTTTTCGATTTCTTTCTTAACGACTTTCTGTTTTGGAAGACGGAATTCCGGAATTCCATAAACAAGAACACCGCCAAGCTCATGAAGAGCCTCAAATACGGTTACGTCATATCCTGCTTTTGCAAGGTCACCTGCACAGGTAAGACCGGACGGACCGGAACCGATCACTGCAACTTTGTGTCCGTTCTTTACTTCTGCACCAACTGGTTTGATGTCATGCTCCAGAGCATAATCAGCGACAAATCTCTCCAGTTTACCAATGGAAACAGCTTCTCCCTTGACACCACGGATACATTTACCTTCACACTGAGATTCCTGTGGGCATACACGACCGCAGATAGCCGGAAGAGCGGAAGATAATCCGATCACCTTATATGCTTCTTCGATGTTGCCTTCTTTGATGTGCTCGATAAATCCCGGAATATTGATGGATACAGGGCATCCCTCTACACATTTCGGTTTCTTGCAGCCCAGACATCTCTGTGCTTCTTCCATTGCTTCTTCCTGGTTGTATCCAAGACAAACTTCTTCAAAGTTTGTTGCACGCACCTTCGGGTCCTGCTCTCTTACCGGTACTTTATTTAACATTTTTGCATCTGCCATTATTTGTCACCTCCGCAATGTCCGCATCCGCCGTGGTGTGTATCACCTTCCTGAAGTTTCAGTAAAGCACGTCCCTCTTCAGTCTTGTACATCTGACTTCTCTTCATAGCCTGATCAAAATCAACAAGGTGTCCGTCGAATTCCGGTCCGTCTACGCAGGCAAATTTGATTTCATCGCCAACCTGAAGACGGCAGGCTCCGCACATACCGGTTCCGTCAACCATGATCGGGTTCATGCTGACAATCGTATGAATACCAAGTTTCTTGGTAAGGAGACAGACAAATTTCATCATGATCATAGGTCCGATCGCAACGCAGACATCGTACTGCTTTCCTTCATTTGTAACAAGATCCTCAAGAGTCTTTGTTACCATACCGGAACGACCATAAGATCCATCATCTGTTGTAACAATAAGGTTGGAAACAGCAGCAAGCTCTTTCTCAAGAATAACCATGTCTTTTGTTTTGGAACCCAGAATTACATCCGCAGTAATTCCATGCTCATGAAGCCATTTTACCTGTGGATAAACAGGTGCTGTACCAACACCTCCGGCAATAAATACCATTTTCTTTTTCCTGAGTTCTTCGATGTCCTCGTCAACAAATTCAGAAGGACATCCCAGAGGTCCTACAAAGTCGCGGAAAGAATCTCCTGCTTTTAATTCGGACATCTTGATCGTGGATGCTCCAACTTCCTGGAATACGATGGTCACAGTTCCCTCTTCACGGTCATAATCACAGATGGTAAGCGGAATTCTCTCACCCTTCTCATCCATCTTGACAATGATGAACTGTCCTGGCTGACAATGGCTTGCAACACGCGGTGCATGTACAACCATAAGATGAATTTTGGCTGCCAGTGTTTCGGCTTTTAAAATCTTATACATTGTTCCCCTCCTAGCGTATATTCATTCAATCCTTTATTAATAATACGCTAAAATTCCTTTTATTACAAGTGAAATATTCAAAAAGCACCTAAATATGCATCGTTATTTTTGTCAAAATCTTCTGTTTTCTTCTATCATCTGATGAAGTTTCCTCAATGCCTCCCTGATTCCGCCAACCTCATCGATCAGTCCTTCCCTGACTGCCTCCTCTCCTTCCAGCATAGTTCCTACATCCTTCACAAGCTGACTTGTATCCAGCATCAGTTCCTCCAGCCGCTCCTTTGATGCTTTGGAATGGAAAGCAATAAAACCGGTAATACGGTCCTGGATTTTCTCCATATTGCGGTAAGTCTGGGCAACACCTATAAACATACCGCTTGAACGCACAGGATGAATAACCATCGTTGCGCTCGGCACTGCAAAGGAATAATCTGCCGATACCGCCATAGGAATACCGATAGAATGACCGCCGCCAAGCACCAGCGAAACCGTAGGGACACTTAAGGATGCGATCATCTCTGCGATTGCAAGTCCGGCCTCCACATCTCCGCCGACTGTGTTCAGAAGGATCAGCAGTCCCTCGATTTCCTCATCGTCCTCGATCATCGCAAGTTTCGGCAGAACATGTTCATACTTTGTTGTCTTGCTCTGCGAAGGTGCCGTATCATGACCTTCCACCTCCCCGATGATCGTCAGAAGTTCGATCTTATGATTTCTTCGGTTCTGATCAAGAGTGACCTCCCCTGTCTCCCGGATCTGTTTGTTCTGCTGTTCCTGCCGGTCAAGTTCTTTCTGTTTCTCATTGTTATTTTTTTCTGACATCAAAAATACCTCCATGTAATGATTCATGGAGGTATTCTGTGTAAAAATATAAATAACTATACGTCAGAACAGTTTTCGTTTCCTGCCGGATCCGGAAATCTTATCTTACTGTAACTCTGCATGTAGCTCTCTTGCCGGATCTCAGAACAACGGTAACTGCAGATGTTCCTCTCTTCTTTCCGGTAATCCTGAACTGATTTGCCCCGGCTCTGGACAAGCCTGCGATATCACCTCTGTTGCTGCTTACATATCTGATAGAATCGCCTCTGGCAAGACCGGTGACCTTTAAGATGAAGGAGCTGTTTCTTGATATTGTTCTGCTTGTTGCAGAAAGTCTGATCGTTGGGGTTAATTTCGGCAGAACCTGTGTTTTTCTTGAACCACAGGATTTACATCTGCATTCTTTCAGGCCTGTTGCAAAAACAGTTGGTGCCTTGACCATTCTCCATGATCCATATGTATGTGTATGTCCGGCTTTTTTGAGATTAAATCCGGTTCTGATAAAAGGACAGTCAAAATCTGACCAGTTATCAAGCAGCTCACCATATGCGGTGCACGGTGCATTTACAATATACAGTTCATATCTGCCTGGTGATGCTTTTTTGGTATTCCATGGAAGATATCCGCTGTAAGTGTCCTGCCCGGAGAGAGAAACTGTCTCCAAATTAAAATCTACGTATACAAGTTCCTTTCTGGAATCAAAAATTGAGACGATCGGTTTGGTATAATAATACTTCCATGTATCTCTCGCAAGGAACTTGACATATAATTTGGCACCCTGTTTGATTGAGGAGTTCTGTTTTGGCAATACTTCAGTAAGATAGTACGGCTCGGAAGCTACCCCTACTCTGTTTATGAACTCAGAGCACTTCTTCGTTTCGTCCGAAGATAATCCCTCTGACTGTCCTACTCTGACCTGTCCCTCCAAAGAATGCTGAACTCTCTGTGCCGGTGTCCTGATTTCTTTTTTTTCGGCAGCATTATTCGCCATGACCGGAATCGCGAATACAAACATCAAAACACCAAATAACAACACTGCCATTTTCTTTTTCATCTGTTTCATACAAAAACCCCCTTTGTATTGTGTTGGTATATATGTTATTATACACAAAAACAGAGACTATTACTAGCCTCTGTTCTATAAATTATTTCAGATATCATTCATCCCAGTTTGTCCATAC
>CAKRTP010000104.1 GCA_934402155.1 uncultured Blautia sp.
CACTCTTGATAAATTTCTTTTTCTCACCGTAGTCATAGGCGATTCCGTCAAGCAGAGACACGCCGGGAACCCAAATTGCCTCCGCCTGGAAAATATCCAGAAAGTTTTTGCAGATGACCATTGTCGGAACGATCAGAGATGCATATTCCAGATCCGTTTCCATCTCATCTGCCAGTGTCTGCTCCGGTTTTGACAATGTCTCCTCATAATGCTTCTGAAATTCTTCTCTGGAAAGAATGTGTTCTCCGATATGCCCCTGAAAGATCGTATCTGCAAGAAAATCTCCCATCAGGATCACATTCCTGATCTCTCTGTCTTTCAGATACAGCCGCTGAAAAGCAGTCAGATCATTCCTGATAAACTCCATGATCAGCTGATCATAATGCGTAGTTGTCTTCTCAAGTTCTTTGAGACGTTCACGGATACGCACGCTTCCCATCTTAAGGCTCTGCGTCGTCACCAGTGCGTCTTTGTCAAACAGGGATACCTGAAGTCCGCCTCCTCC
This sequence comes from uncultured Blautia sp., assembly GCA_934402155.1. Taxonomy (GTDB): domain Bacteria; phylum Bacillota; class Clostridia; order Lachnospirales; family Lachnospiraceae; genus Blautia_A. Next base: position 506 of record CAKRTP010000104.1, read on the forward strand.
TACATCCAGAATCGCAGTTCCTTTCTGGATCATTTTTTTGAATCCGGATTCTTTTGCTGCAATAGATTTGTATCCCAGGAAATGCTGCTCCGCATTACTCAGGATCTCGACATCAATTCCTGTCCGGCGATAAATCTGCTCCTTTACGATCAGCGGATTTATCATCTCACGAAATGCACTGGTCGCACAGGCACGATAATCTGAGACTCCGAATTCTTTCATTATCCTGGCGAAATCATTGAGGATGTCACAGACAGAATCTACGATTTCCGGCTCCAGGCGACCTGATGAGTAGGCTCCCTTTCCAATTTCAAGCCGATATCTCACATCACTCAGCTGATGAAATCCGATCTTTTTCGACAGTTCGAATATCTTCATACTGACCTCATAGGAACCAATATCGATCGCTGCAAATGTTGTCATTGCCATATCCCCTGCTCCTTCCTGTTTTTTATTTGGATTCCTCTTTTCCGAGAAGGTGATCAATAAACTGCTGTGCAGTTCTTCCGGTAAGACCTCCATGAGAGATTTCCCACTTTCCAGCCTCCAGAAGGAGCTGTTCTTCCGGCATCTGAATTCCATGACGGGCAGCCAGCGTCTTCACGATCGTGTGGAATTCTTTGCGGTCCGGTGCACCAAAATAGATACGAACGCCAAAACGATATACCAGGGAAAGCTTCTCCTGCACGGTATCAGAGGAATGAATATCATCATCTGCCCCAACCTCCAGCTTGTCACCAGCTCTTTCACGAACCAGATGACGGCGGTTGCTGGTCGCATAGATCAGAATGTTGTCCGGTTTTCTCTCCAGACCACCTTCGATCACAGCTTTCAGATATTTGTATTCTATCTCAAACTCTTCGAATGAAAGATCATCCATATAAATAATAAATCTGTAATTACGGTCTTTGATCTGAGCGATAACCTGATTCAGATCCTGAAACTGATGCTTATAAACCTCAATGATACGAAGTCCCTCATCATAATACTGATTCAGAATTCCTTTGATACTGGAAGATTTCCCTGTACCGGCATCACCAAACAACAGGCAGTTATTCGCCTTCCTGCCGTGAACAAAGGCCTCCGTATTCTCTATCAGCTTCTGTTTCGGGATTTCATATCCCACAAGATCATCCAGCCGCACATGAGCAATTCTTGTGATCGGAACGATCTGCGCCCTGCCGCTCTCATCACGCTCAATACGAAAGGCTTTGTGAAGTCCCAGCTTGCCCACACCAAAGTCCTTGTAGAACTGAACCATATCCTCCATAAACTCTTCCGTATCCTGTGCTGCTGCCAGAGTACAGCCCATCTCGCAGATACGATCCCTGATACGCTTGTTGAACATCTTCCCTGTATCCTGCGGTGCCTGATAATTGCAGAGAATACTGCAGCATGAAGTATGAAACACCTTATCCAGCATATTCAGGTCAAAATCATACAGTTCCTTGAAAATCGCAAAATCATGCAGTGCCAGTTCATTGATGCTTCCATCAATGTGTCCGCGGATTTCACTTGCCATGCTGAATGCATTCTCGCTGTTTACCAGAAGCAGTGTAAGATAATTGTGCCACAAGTTCCCTGCGAAGCCATAAGATCCGGCAATCTCGATCAGTCCATTGACACACTCATAAAAAGCTTCTTCCATTTCTTTTGCATTTACAGCGGATTTCTCACAGGCATCCATAAGTGCCGTCATTTTATCAAGGATCTCCCCATGTTCAAATTCTCTGTATAATACGCATTCTCTTATTCTGGTCATTTTAAATTTCCTCCTGCTGTCCGTAATTACCAAGCACGCGTACACCGATTGCCTCTGCTTCAAGACCTCTGAGTGCATTTTTCACTGCCGGTTCGTCCAGATTCCCCTCAAAATCCACAAAAAAGCGATATTTCCAGTTCTGTCCGGGAATTGGTCTGGACTCGATCTTAGTCATACTCAGACTGTTGTAGATAAAATGCGACAGCATATGATAAAGAGTTCCGCTTGCATGCGGCAGTTCAAAACATACGCTGATCTTTCCGGCATTTTTTTCATAGACCGGTCTGCTGCTGACAATAATAAAACGTGTCACATTCTGCTCATTATGACAGATATTTTCTGCAAGTACAGAAAGACCATAAAGTTCTCCTGCTGCACGGCTCGCGATCGCAGCCTGATTTCTCTTCTGCTCCTCCCTGACTCTCTTAGCAGAAGCAGCTGTGTTTTCTGTTTTAACCGTTTTCCATGACGGATGTTCTTCAAGATAATATTTACACTGTGCAAGTGCCTGCGGATGTGAATAAACTGTATCGATTTCCTTCACGGAAACTCCCGGAAGACCCAGAAGGACGTGCTGTACTTTCACTCCCTGCTCTCCCACAATGTAAAGCTGATACTCTGTCAGAAGATCATAGATTTCTGTCACAATGCCCTCTGTGGAATTCTCAATCGGCAGCACTGCATAATCCGCCCTGCCAAAAGAAACTTCTTCCATAGCCGCACGGAATGTCTTTACATGATAACTGTTGATCTCTTCCGGAAAATACGCTCTCATGGCCGCATAACTGTATGCACCCTCCACACCCTGAAATACTACATTTACATCCTTAAGCGGAAGTTCATCGACCATTTTGTAATTTCGCTCTGTATCGATACCATTCTTGGTCAGCAGCTGATACTGGCGTTTACGGCTGATCGCCATGATCTGCTGAAACAATTCCTGCGCCCCAAGGCTGTTAAAGCTCCCATGTGCCTGATTTTTCAGAACATCCAGCTTGTCCTGCTCCCTCTGTGGGTCCAGAACCTTTTTTCCTGTGTGTATCTTGTATTCTGCAACGTTTTCACACACTTTCATTCGTTTCTCAAATAATCGCAAGATTTCTCTGTCAATAACATCTATTTCTTTTCGGCTTTCCTGCAAATCTATCATTTATCGTCTCCTCCTGGTGCTGTTATTGGTGCTCTGCGTTTACGACCCGGGTGATTTCCCCGATAAAGGACAGTGAACCAAATGATAGGATCACATCATCCTTATCTGTCATCTCAAACAGTTCCTCTACCGCCTTTTTGATATTTTTTTCAGCCCGGACATGTGCATTATAAGGACGTATCGCCTCCTCCAGTTCCTCCGCCGGAAGCGCTCTCGGATTATCCGGAGTCTCAATAGCCACTATCTGTTCTGCATAAGGACAGAGCTTTCTGATTATATATGGATAGTCCTTGTCTCTGAAAACTCCCATGATAAAAAACAGACGACGGTCTTTGAAATATTTTTTTACGGAATCTTCCAGCATGTCAGCTGCGGCCGGATTATGTGCACCATCCACGATAAACAGCGGATCCCTGTGAATAATGGTAAGCCTCCCGTTCCAGCGAGTCTCCTTCAGTCCTTCTTTTTGCTGTGCAGCAGACGTGTGATATCCTCTCTCATCCAGGATCCGAAGGGCTTCCAGTGCAAGAACTGCATTCTCAGTCTGATAAGAGCCGGAAAGAGAAAGTGCATACTCCTCTCCTTGGTAACAGAAACGCTGACCAGCAAAATCTGCTTCGAGAACTTCTGCTTCAGAAATATCTGCTTCACATAAATCTGCACCCATTTCTGCACTTACCTTTTCTATAACATCCAAAGCCTCCGGCTCCTGTCCAATCGTCACCACAGAACAGCCTGGTTTGATGATTCCGGCTTTCTTCCTGGCAATCTCAGAAATCGTATTTCCGAGAAAAGACTGATGATCCATGCTGATCGGCACAAGCACTGCAAGTTCTGTCGTAGTGATCAGGTTTGTCGCATCTGTATTACCACCCATTCCTACTTCCAGAATAACCGGATCACATTTTTGTTCCGCAAAAAATAAAAATGCCACCGCCGTTTCAATTTCAAATGGGGTGGGATGTGCAAGACCTTCTGAGGTCATTTCTTCAATCACTGCAGCAACCCTGCTTGTCTGCTTTGCAAACTGCTCTCTGCTGATCGGCATTCCCTCTGTTTCGATTTTTTCCCGATAGGAATATACCGAAGGAGAAATATACCTTCCAACATGATATCCGGCTTTCATCAGCGTCGTATATAAATATGCGATCACAGATCCCTTACCGTTAGTTCCTGCTACATGAACGTATTTAAGCTGGTCCTGGGGATTCCCAAGACGATTCATAAGTTCCTTTATATTTGTAAGATCCAGGGCTCCGCCTGCATACTGCTCTGCATCTCTGATATATGCCCTGCTTTGCTGATAATCCATCCTTTTATGCTCCTTGTTCCTTAATCCGGAAATGTCTCCGACATTCCTGCTGATACAAGCAAGCCCACCTACTACTTATCGCTTTTCGTAATTAAGGCAGGGGACTTCCTTGATTTGGTTAAACTATACCATCTGCGTATCGTTTTTTCAAGAGCTGTACATACTATAAGCAAAGTTAATTAAAGGAGTTTTCTTTTTATGAACCAGAATCTGACAAACTTTTTTCTCTGTGGCTCTGTCGGATGGAGCATGGAAATTTTATGGACCGGATTTCACTCTCTTCTTTCCGGACAGTGGACCATGACAGGCAGAAGTTCCCTTCTCATGTTTCCGATCTACGGCTGTGCTGCCATCATTGCTCCTCTGTATTCACGGATATCTTCCCTTCCGTTTATATATCGTGGTTTTCTCTATATGCTGGGTTTTTATCTGATCGAATTTATAAGCGGCAGTTTTCTGAAAAGTTTTGGCATCTGTCCCTGGGATTACTCAACCGCACATTTTCAGTACAAAGGGATCGTCCGACTGGACTATGCGCCTCTCTGGTTTGCCGCCGGATTGATTTTTGAAAAAATACTTGCGAAATCTGCTTGAAAAATCAATTCTACTAGTATATGATTGTGCAAGAGAGAAAATTTGTAAATTTTCCGTATCAAAGGGAGGTATTACATGAGACACTTAATGAGCCCGCTGGATCTTTCCAAAGAAGAACTTGATACTCTTCTGGATCTGGCCAGCGACATTGAAAAAAATCCAGCAAAATACGCGCATGTCTGCGATGATAAGAGACTTGCCACCTGTTTTTATGAACCAAGCACACGTACACGTTTAAGCTTTGAGGCAGCCATGATGAATCTTGGCGGCAAAGTTTTAGGCTTCTCTTCTGCCGGTTCCAGTTCCGCTTCCAAAGGCGAAAGTGTTGCCGACACAATTCGTGTTGTTTCCTGTTATGCTGATATCTGCGCTATGCGTCATCCAAAAGAAGGCGCTCCGCTTGTAGCTTCTATGGCATCTTCTATTCCTGTTATCAACGCCGGTGATGGTGGTCATCAGCATCCTACCCAGACCCTTACTGACCTTCTTACTATCCGTTCCCTCAAGGGAAGGCTCGATAATCTTACCATTGGTCTGTGCGGTGACCTGAAATTCGGACGTACTGTTCATTCTCTGATCGAGGCACTGGTACTTCGTTATTCCAATGTTAAATTTATCCTGATCTCACCTGAAGAGCTTCGTGTACCAAGCTACATCCGCGAAGATGTTCTCGAGAAAAACAACGTTGAATTTGAAGAAGTTGAACGTCTGGAAGATGCACTTCCTAAACTTGATATTCTCTACATGACACGTGTACAGAAAGAGCGTTTCTTCAACGAGGAAGATTATGTCCGCATGAAAGACTTCTACATCCTCGACAAACAGAAGATGGAACTCGCTCCGAAGGATATGTACATTCTTCATCCGCTTCCGCGTGTAAATGAAATTTCTGTTGAAGTAGATGATGATCCTCG
>CAKRTP010000105.1 GCA_934402155.1 uncultured Blautia sp.
CGAGGTTGATAGGGCAGGGGTGGAAGTACGGTAACGTATGGAGCTGACTGCTACTAATAGGGTGAGGGCTTGACCAAAAAGCTGAGACGAGCGGCTGTCGCCGCACATAGAGCGAGGAATGCTTGCATTCCAGAGCGGTAATGTGAGAAGACAGACATTTGCGAAGCAAAAGGCACTGAGCAACGAAGTTGCGAGGTGACCAAGCTCGGCGAAAGCATAAGCATGGTTAACTTGATTCGATTGTTTAGTCAACATGTATGTAGTTTTGAAGATAGGATTTATCTTCTGATAATCCTCCTTAGCTCAGTCGGTAGAGCATGCGGCTGTTAACCGCAGTGTCGTTGGTTCGAGTCCAACAGGGGGAGTTAGCTTTTCGGTTATAGAGCCGATAGCAAATAACCGGCTCCATGGTCAAGCGGTTAAGACACCGCCCTTTCACGGCGGTAACAGGGGTTCAAATCCCCTTGGAGTCACTTTCCTTTAAGGAAATAATTAAATATGGTGCCATAGCCAAGTGGTAAGGCAAAGGTCTGCAACACCTCTATCCCCGGTTCAAATCCGGGTGGCACCTCTATTGAAATCCAGAATATATTATTCTGGATTTTTTATATTACAGAAAATTACTTCGCAAGGATGCAGCCAGAAAATCGCTTTATTTTTTATAGTATCTGTTGATTAAAAACAGTAAAATCAATATGGATAACGTTTTCATAAAATGCGTTCAAATAAATAGAAAAAACTAAAAAACAGCAAGATTTCAGCTTGAAAATAAGGAGATTTTGCGGTTTTTTGCATGCAAAAGATATCGTTTTCCAATCCTATGATTTCTTTCTCTCAAAAAATATGGTTTTATAATGTCACAGCAAGAGAAACAGACAAAATTCAAAAAAGAAAAGAGAGGAAGAGTATTATGAAAAAAAGACTTTTAGTATTGGGAATTGCATCAATTCTTGGAGCAAACATTGCAGTTACATCTGCGGTATGGGCAGAAGATAAAGTAGAAATTACAAATGTATCTTATGATCCAACGCGAGAATTATATGAGCAGTATAATAAAGTGTTTGCAGAACATTGGAAAGAGGAAACAGGTCAGGAAGTTGAAGTGACACAGTCTCATGGAGGTTCTGGTAAGCAGGCATTAGAGGTCGCAAATGGTCTGGAAGCAGATGTTGTAACTCTGGCTTTGGAGTATGATGTCAATGCGGTAGAAGATGCCGGTTTGATCGAGGATGGATGGATTGATGAATTTCCAAATGACAGTTCACCGTATACATCCACAATTGTCTTTCTTGTAAGAAAAGGAAATCCAAAAGGAATTAAGGATTGGGATGATCTGATCAAAGAAGATGTTGGAGTCATTACCCCTAATCCTAAGACTTCCGGAGGTGCAAGATGGAATTATCTTGCCGCATGGGCTTATGCAGACAAGCAGTTTAATGGAGATGAAGATAAGATTAAAGACTTTATCAAGAAACTCTACGCAAATGTTCTTGTGCTGGATTCCGGAGCAAGAGGTGCAACAACTTCTTTTGTAGAAAACGGGCAGGGTGATGTTCTGATTGCCTGGGAAAATGAAGCTTACCTTTCTGTACAGGATTATCCGGATGATTATGAGATCGTAACACCGAGTATCAGCATCCTGGCTCAGCCGTCTGTGGCAGTCGTTGATTCTGTAGTAGACAAAAAAGGAACCAGAGATGTAGCAACAGAATATCTGAATTATCTGTATTCTGATGAAGCACAGAGAATTGCAGGAGATAATTATTATCGTCCGTCAAATGAAGATATCCTGAAAGAATATGCAGATACTTTTGATCTGGATGTAAATCTTGTGACAATCGATGATTTTGGTGGCTGGGATAAAGCACAGGAAACTCATTTTGCAGATGGTGGTGTATTTGATCAGATTTACGAGGAGTGAAATAGCAGCACAGGTTCAAGTGACAGAAATAAAAATCCCCCGGCAGACAGCAGGATCGCTGCACCGGGGGACTTTTGAGATATAAGGTCAAAGATATAAAATTATCCCTGATATACAATTTTTCCGTTACAGATCGTGTAATGGATTTTTCCATAAAGTTCAGCACCTTTAAACGGACTGTTAGATGACTTGGATGCAAAATCAGTGACGATCCACTTTTCATCAGGATCAAAGATTACGAAATCTGCAGGCGCATTAACCTGAATGCTGCCACCTGGGAGTTTGTAAAGACTGGCAGGGTTACAGGTCATTTTTTCAAGAAGTTCCATCAGGGTGAGGTGACCCTCTTTTACAAGAGAAGTGATTCCAAGGCCGAGGGAAGTTTCAAGTCCTGTGATGCCGCTTGGCGCTTCTGTGAGAGGTTTCGATTTTTCCTCAGTGCTGTGTGGGGCGTGATCAGTAGCAATCAGATCAATGGTTCCATCTTTGAGTCCCTGGATGATCTCCTGTCGATCCTTTTCTGTACGGAGAGGAGGGTTCATCTTGGCAAGTGTACCGTGTTTCAGAAGGGCTTCTTCAGTCAGTGTGAAGTGATGTGGAGTAGCTTCAGCGTGAATGTCAGCACCGAGCTTCTTTGCTGTGCGGACAAGTTCTACAGAATTTCCGGAACTGATATGCTGGATGACAACAGCAGCACCGCTTCGAAGAGCAAGCATACAGTCACGGGCAACCATAACTTCCTCAGCGATTGCAGGAGAACCAATAACGCCAAGTTTGGCAGAAGTTTCTCCGGCATTGATTCCGTTGTTTGTAATGAATGATTTATCCTCTTCGTGAAGACTGATCGGCATATGAAGTTCAGCGGCTTTCTGCATTGCTTTATAGCAGAAAACACCATCAAGAAGCGGAATTCCGTCATCTGTAAATCCACAGGCACCAGCTTTTGCCAGAGCATCAAAATCAGTCATTTTTTCGCCGTCCAGCCCATAGGAGACAGTGGCAGTCTGGTATATATGGATATTTTCATTCCGGGCACGTGTAAGGATATCTTTGAGGGTGTCAACAGAATCAACAACTGGTTTTGTGTTTGCCATACAGATAACAGAAGTAAAGCCGCCCTTTGCAGCAGCGAGAGAACCGGTATGGAGATCCTCTTTATAAGTAAGACCAGGATCACGGAAATGTATATGAGTGTCAATAAGTCCTGGTGCGACAGTCAATCCGGTGAGGTCTAGAACTTTTTCTTCATTTTGAGAGGCAAGGTTCTGGCCCAGCTCGGTGATAATTCCGTTTTCAACTCGGATATCCATAATTGTGTCGATTTTTGTAGTGGGATCAATAAGATGACCATTTTTTAAAAGCATAATTTTATCCTCCTGACGGAAATTAAAGTTACTGTGAACGGAGTGAACAGTAACACTTAAAGGTCAACACTTTCAATATGCTGTTCCTTAATATTGTGTTTCTTTGCATATCCTGTAAGAATCAGGGTAAGAGCACCATCGCCTGTTACGTTGCAGGCAGTACCAAAGCTGTCCTGCAGAGCAAAAATAGTGAGCATCAGAGCGGTGCCGGTTTCATTAAAACCAAGTACTCCTGTGATGATTCCAAGCGAAGCCATAACAGTACCTCCGGGAACACCAGGAGCTCCAAGAGCAAAAATTCCAAGAAGAAGACAGAACAGAACCATTGTTCCAGGAGTTGGAATAGATCCGTACAGTATCTTGGAGATTGTCATACAAAAGAAGACTTCTGTCAGAACAGAACCACAAAGATGAATATTGGCAAAAAGCGGAATTCCAAACTGTACCATATCTTTGCGAAGTGGCTTTGCCTTAGCTGCACTTTGAAGTGCGACTGCAAGAGTGGCTGCAGAGGACATGGTTCCGACTGCAGTAAGATATGCCGGTCCATAATGACGTACAACTTCCCAGGGATTTTCGTGGGAGTAGGCACCGGCAAGAAGGTACAGCAAAGTCATCCAGATAAAGTGACCTATTAATACGATCACGATGACTTTGAGGAATACAGGAAGCTGTTTTGTAATGGAACCTTCATATGCCAGTCCGCAGAAGGTCAGTCCGATGAAGAACGGAAGTACCGGAATGATGATTTTTGATACAATGGAAAGGACAATCTTCTGGAACTCATCAAGGAGTCCTGTAATAAGTTTTGCTTTGTTCCAGGTAGCGGCGAGTCCAACCATAATGGAGAAAACAAGCGCGCTCATGACAGACATGATCTGTGGGATTGAAAGCTCAAATACAACCTCAGGAAGCTCTTTCAGTCCGTCTACATTTGTAACGATGGAAAGGTGTGGTATAAGCGTGTAACCGGCTCCAACAGAAAACAGGGCAGCTCCGATGGAAGAGGCATAAGCGATCACCAGAGCCACACCCAGCATACGGGAAGCACTATTACCGAGTTTTGTAATGGAAGGAGCAATAAATCCGATGATGATCAATGGCACACAGAAGTTGATGAGCTGTCCGAGGACATATTTTAAAGTGACAACGACATTCAGGATTCCCATTGTGACAGAAGAAGAATCTGTGGCACTCAGTATAAGTCCTGCGATGATGCCAAGTATAACACCTACCAGAAGTTTAAAAGGAAGGCTGGTAAAAAAACTGTTTTTTTTCATGAAATAATCCCCCTGTAAAAGTCAATAAATTTTAGCAGTCCTGATCAATATTTGCCTGGTCGATCATGACATTGAGAATTTCGGTATCAGTGGTACGCATTCCAACACGACCGATATATCCCATACTTTTAATTGTTTCTTCAATATCGTCTTTGATGATTCCTTCACCAGGCAGAAAACTCTTATTCTGAATACTGAGCTGGAATGCCATCAGAGCTGCATCGACAGAAGTTGCAATTTTGGCTGCACAGGAAGGTTTTGCACCATCACAGACAATGCCGCCGATATTTCCAAGTGTATTGATGATTGTAAGAGAAACCTGCTGATAAGTTCCACCATACATATAGGTAATTCCGGCACCGGCACCGCAGGCAGCACTGACTGCACCGCAGTAAGCGGAAAGGCTTCCTATATAATATTTCTGATGGATAGCGATCAGATTACTTACAACAAGAGAACGACAAAGTTTTTCATGGGAAACTTCCCATTCATCTGCAAAAACAATGACAGGAAGTGAAACGGTCATTCCCTGATTACCACTTCCGGAGTTGATTACAACAGGCATGGAGCATCCGCCCATACGTGCATCACTTCCGGCGGCAGCTCTGGCACAGGCTCTTGTGGTGACACTTTTGCCCCACACATGCATCAGTGTTTTGCCAATCTGTGCACCATAATTATTATCAAGTCCTTCCTGTGCGATCGCTGAGTTCAGTTTGATCTGACGATCAATGACAGGCTGTATATCCTCCATTTTGACCTGGTCTGCAAAATCGAGGATATCCTTTACAGTGAGCAGAGATTTGTCAATTGCTGCTGTTTCCGTGGAACGGTATGGATTATCAAGAATTACCTTTCCATCTTTCTTAATGTTGGTGATGTTTGTGTGCTGATGTTCGATCGTGACAGAAGCGGAGTGTTCACCGCTAGTAACGATAGCTGTGATAAAAAGATTATCAACATTTTCAATCAGAGAACAGGAGCATATCTTACGAGAAATGAGTTCGCGTGTTTTTGCAATATCCTCGGAAGAAATTTCACTGAGTACCTCAAGCGCACGGTCAGCATTTCCGCCGACAATACCGAGAACAGCCGCAACATCAATTCCCTTAAGTCCTCCGGAATTTGGGACGGTAACACCCTTGACATTTTTGATGATGTTGCCGCTCAGATGCATTTCTATGTGTTCCGGAAATTCCCCGAGAACCTGCCGGGCTTTTGCCGCTGCATAGGCAATAGCGATCGGTTCTGTACATCCAAGAGCCGGAACAAGCTCATGTTTCAGGATGTTCAGATAGTTTGCATATAATGCAGAGTCCATATTTTTCTCCTTTCCATTAATAACGCAAATGCGTTTGTGCAGATAGTATAAACTATTTCGACAAATAATACAACGGTTATGCAAGATTACAAAACAGATTAAAGCAGAGTCATCTTATACAAAGAAAAAACTATTTTTGAAAAAAATTAAATTCGACAAAAAAATACTTTACAACAAAAAAAATATATGTTAGAATACTTACCTGTGTGATATATTTTCATATCCTTGCTCTCTGTAACAGGCAGAGGGCCTTAAAGACCATAAGGAGGTAAGAAAGCATGAACAAGTACGAATTAGCATTAGTTGTGAGCGC
>CAKRTP010000106.1 GCA_934402155.1 uncultured Blautia sp.
GTCATTTTCTCTCACGTCCTTAATAAGATTTCTTCTTTATTCTAATATAATTCTTCACAAATTGCAAGAAGCACATGCTCATCTGCAAAATCAACCGCTTTTGCCATTACAAGATCATTGACATTATGGGCATCTGTCTTCTCGATCACAGCACGCACATATTCTTTACTGTGTGCCATAAAGTATGTCTTTCCATTAAGTTCCACTTCCTCCTCAAGAAGCAGTTCCAGTGTCTTCCCTATCATGGATGTTTCATATTCTTTTGCGCGGATCTCATGCAGGGCGATCATTTTTTCACTTCTGCCTGCTTTGACAGCTTCCGTAAGCTGTCCGTCCATAGCTGCCGCCTTTGTTCCCTGTCTTCTTGAATATTTGAAAATATGCGTCTCATAGAAGTGGATATTTTTTACAAATTCGTAAGATTTTTCAAAATCCTCTTCTGTCTCCATCGGGAATCCCACGATCACATCTGTCGTAAGTGCCGGTGCCGGATAAAATTCACGGATAAGCTCACATTTTTCCGCATATTCCGCTGCACTGTATCTGCGGTTCATATCTTTAAGTGTCTTGTCACATCCGCTCTGCAGAGAAAGATGAAAATGCGGGCATACCTTAGGAAGTGCGGAAATCCCCTCCATAAATTCTTCTGTGATGATACGTGGTTCCAGAGAACCCAGACGGATTCTCCGGATGCCATCCACCTCATGAACTGCCTGGATCAGTGACAGAAGGCTCTCTCTTTCCTCTTCTTTGAAATCCACCCCATAGGAACTTAAATGAATTCCGGTCAGCACAACTTCTCTGTATCCTTTTGAAGCAAGTACCTGTACTTCTTCCAGTACTTCAGCAATCTTTCTGCTGCGCACACGTCCTCTTGCATAAGGGATGATACAATAAGTACAGAACTGATTGCATCCGTCCTGAACCTTGATGTAAGCACGCACATGCTCCGCAGTATATCCTATGGAAAGATCTTCATATTCTTTTGTCTTGTTGATCTCAATTACCTTTGCTTTTTTGATGTGTTCCTTTTCATATTCTTCCAGTGCTTCTACGATTCTCTTTTTCTGATTGTTTCCAAGAATCAGATCCACAGCACTGTCTTCTTCCAGTTTCTGTGTATCCGTCTGAACATAGCATCCTGTTGCCACAACAATGGCATCTGGATTCATTTTCTTTGCCTTATGGAGCATCTGTCTGGATTTGCGGTCTGCAATATTGGTGACTGTGCAGGTATTGATAAGATAAATATCTGCTCCTTCTTCAAAAGGAACGATCTCATATCCTGCTTTTTCCAGAAGCTGCTGCATGGCCTCTACTTCATATGCATTTACTTTGCAGCCCAGGTTGTGGAGGGCAACTTTTTTACTCATATTTTACCTCGAACATTCTTTTAGTTGTTTTTTTTCAGAATTTGTTATACTTTTTAACCGAAATTTCATTATATTTTCCCTTGACTTTTTCAGGGGGTACAGGTAAGATTACTGATGAAAGAATATAAAAGGAGGATTTAGTATAATGAAAACATTAAAGATTTCTCTGAACTCCATCGATAAAGTGAAGGCATTTGTAAACGAGATCAGCAAATTCGACTGTGATTTTGATCTGGTATCCGGAAGATATGTGATCGATGCCAAATCTATCATGGGTATCTTCAGCCTTGATCTTTCCAAACCGATCAACCTGAACATCCACGCAGAGGGAACTACTCTTGATTCTATCCTGGCTGTTGTTGAGCCATATGTCATTGAGTGATCCTGCATCGTTCCGGTTTCTGACCGGACATATTCGACAGTTTTAAAACAGCTTCATTGTGCAACCACATATGAAGCTGTTTTTTTGTGCTTATTTTACTGGATATCGATGATTTCTGTTGTAGCCAGTGCCTCTTCCATCAGCTGATCGATCTTTTCATTCAGTTTCTCCTCTGATCTGCGGATCACCTTGAGGTTCGGTTTTGTCACCGGATGTTTTGCGACAAAAATCGTGCAGCAGTCTTCAAACGGCTGAATAGAAGTCTCAAATGTATTGATCTTTCTGGAAATCTGAACGATTTCTTCTTTGTCGAAACCGATCACCGGACGATATACCGGAAGCTCGCAGGCTTCATCTGTTGCCGCCAGACTCTGCAGGGTCTGACTTGCCACCTGACCGATACTCTCTCCTGTAATAAGTCCAAGACATTTGTCTTTGCGGGCAAAATGTTCTGCAATACGCATCATATAACGGCGCATGATGATCGTCAGTTCCTCATGTGGACACTGATCATAAATATAAAGCTGGATATCTGTAAAGTTAACTACATGAAGGCGGATCGGACCACTGTAACGGGCTACCAGCTTTGCAAGATCTACAACCTTCTGTTTCGCACGCTCACTGGTATATGGCGGAGCATGGAAATAAACCGCCTCTATCTTGACGCCGCGTTTTGCGATCATATATCCAGCTACCGGACTGTCAATACCTCCGGAAAGAAGAAGCATTGCTTTTCCGTTTGTTCCGATCGGCATTCCTCCCGGTCCCGGTATAGTCTCTGAATATACATAGATCTTGTCGCGGATCTCTACAGATAATGTCATCTCCGGATGGTGTACATCAACAGATGCCTGTGGGAACGCATCCAGGATCTTTTCTCCGATCCCTGCGCTGACCTCCATGGAAGTGATCGGATAGGACTTCTTCGCTCTTCTTGTATACACCTTGAAGCTTCCTGCATATCCCGGATACCTTGCTTCCATGTAAGATACGACATCCTTCGCCATCTGGTCAAATCCCTGATCATCATAGATCACAACCGGGCTGATGCCCACGATACCGAACACACGCTGCAGAGCCTCTACAGCCTCATCAAAATCGTATTTTTCAGGGCAGAACACATATACACGGCCCTGCTCCTTTGTCACTGTAAATTCGCCCTCTACCGGCTCCAGAGCCAGTTTCATCTGTTTTACAAGGGCATCTTCAAAAAGATATCTGTTTTTTCCCTTGATGGCGATCTCTGCATATTTGATCAAAAATGCATGAAATATCATACTGTTCCTCCTGATTATTTTCTTGAATAGCGTCTGAGCATCGGAACCAGAGTTTTCATGGTCTCCAGGAAATAGTCTGCTTCTTCGATGGTATTTTCTTCACAGAAACTTAAGCGTACAGTGCTTTCGATCTGGTCTTTGGACATGCCCATCGCACTTAGAGTAGCACTTGGTTTTCTCTTGTGACTGGAACATGCACTTCCGGCAGAAATATAAATTTCTCTGTCCTCAAGAGAATGAAGCAGCACTTCACTTCGAACTCCCATAACACTGATGCTCAGAATCTGCGGTGCACCCTCACGGAGAGGCATTCCATTGATACGGATATCCTCTATCTGAGAAAGTCCCTCTGCAATGTGTTCCTTCAGCTGGTACATGCGCTCTACATTCTCATCCAGATTCTTATAAATCTGTCCTGCAGCTACACCAAGCCCTGCAATACCCGGCACATTATCTGTTCCGGAACGCATACCGCTCTGCTGTCCGCCACCCAGGATCTGCGGAATGATCCTTACTTTTTCATTGACATAAAGAAATCCGACACCTTTCGGTCCGTGGATCTTGTGTCCGCTGACTGCAAGAAGATCGATCCCCATCTTTTTCGGATAGATGCGGTATTTGCCAAATCCCTGGATCGCATCCACATGATAAAGTGCCTTCGGACTCTTTTCGTGAACCATCTTTGCAATCTCTTCTACAGGCATCACTGCACCAACTTCGTTATTTACAAGCATGGTAGAGACCATGATCGTATCAGGTCTCAGAACAGCCTCCAGTGTATTCATTTTCACTCTTCCCTGCTCATCGACCGGAAGATAAGTGATCTCGAATCCCTGCTCCTGAAGATACAGTGCCGGCTGACTGACTGCTGCATGCTCCACAGATGTGATGATAATGTGGTTTCCGTTTCTCTTGTTTGCCATTGCACCACCGATAAGTGCAAGATTATCAGACTCGGTGCCTCCTGATGTAAACAGGATTTCTTTTTCCTGCACTTTCAAGATACCGGCAATGGTCTTTGTTGCTTCTTTTACATATTTTTCCGCATCCACACCCTTAAGATGCATGGCAGAAGGATTTCCAAAATCCTCTGTCATCGTCTTCACTACGATGTCTTTGACAGAATCGTAGCATCTGGTGGTGGCGGAATTATCAAAATAAACTTCCATAATCTCCTCTTTATTGTTGTATCCGTATTAATTTTCAAGCTGAAACATGAGGACAGACAGAATTGCAAGTCCCGCAGTCTCTGTACGGAGGATCCGTCGTCCGAGAGTGATCGGCTTTGCTCCTCCATCGATCGCAGCTTCTACTTCTTTTTCTTCAAAACCGCCCTCTGGTCCGATAAAGATTCCGATGGACTGTCCCGGCTCTATTGATGCAAGAATTTCTTTTGTCTCCTGCATCCCCCTGGCAAGTTCGTAAGGAATCAGTCGGATGTCCATGGATTCGGCATATTTCAGAGCTTCTTTAAATGTGAGTACCTCATGTACATGCGGAATCAGCATTCGCTTGGACTGCTTTGCCGCACTCTCTGCAATCTGCTGCCAGCGGTCAACTTTTTTGGCCGCCTTTTTGCCGTCCAGTTTGACCACACAGCGCCTGGTCTCCACAGGGATCACTTCATATACACCAAGTTCGACTGCCTTCTGTATGATCAGTTCCATTTTATCAGCTTTCGGCAGACCCTGAAACAGGTAAATTCTGCTTGGAAGCTCATAATCCGGTTCCTGGGAATAAATAATGTGAAGGAGCACCTCGTCCGCCTTAAAATCCTCGATCGTACAGCGATATTCACATTTGCCGCCGTCACTGATCCACAGTTCCTCTCCCTGTTTCATGCGAAGTACATTTGCAATATGATTTACATCAGTTCCTGTGATGTGGATCTGGTGCGCTTCCTCATCAATCTGATGCAGTTCTACAAAAAACCTCTGCATGGGATCAGTCCTTTCTTGCAGTTACGCAGACCCATTCGCCCTGCTTTGTAACTTCTACCAGCGTAAGACCTGCTTTTTCCACTGCTTCTCTGACAACTTCTTCTTTGACATCCAGAATACCGGAAGTAATATAATATGCGCCCTTCTTCATCTGATGAACGATCACCGGTGTCAGCGGCACAAGCACATCTGCCAGAATATTGGCAGCCACGATGTCATATCTCTCATATCCAACTTCATTCTGTACTTCTACGTCATCAATGATGTTTCCGATCATCATGTCAAAAAAATCATCCTCAATCTGGTTTGCTTCTTTATTCTCCTGTACGGCAGAAACAGCACACGGATCAAGATCAGTTCCTACAACATGACCAGCGCCAAGCTTAAGTGCTGTGATTCCAAGGATTCCGCTTCCGGTTCCCACATCAAGGATTTCTGCACCGTGAGTCACATATTTCTTAAGCTGACGGATCACAAGCTGTGTAGTCTCATGCATACCTGTTCCAAATGCTGTACCCGGATCAATATGAAGGATCATTTTGTCCTTATCCTCCTCTTTGACTTCTTCCCAGGATGGAACGATCAGGATATCATCCACATAAAACTGATGGAAAAATTCCTTCCAGTTATTGATCCAGTCCTTATCTTCTGTCTCAGATTCTTCAATCGTACCCTCTCCGATATCCATAAAGGTACGAAGTTCTTCAAGTGCATTTCTGACATCACGAAGAATGCTTTCTTTATCTGCATCTTCTTCCAGATAGAAGTTCAGGTATGCGATTCCGTCATCTGCCGGTCCTTCCGGCATGATATCAACAAACATCTGTTCCTTATCTTCTTCTGTGAGCGGCTGATGATCCTGGATCTCAGCACCCTCCACGCCAATCTCTGCCAGTGTGCAGATGATCATGTCCTCTGCTTCTGTCTTTGTCTTAATGGTAAAACGATTCCATTTCATATATTATAATCTCCTGTCTATTGTATGCGACAATTTTCCGAATGTTTGGCGGGTTCCAAGAGCAAATGTTCTATCGTACAAGCACAAATAGCTTTTGTTCTTTTAACCCTGGTATCTAATATACATGAAAGCACAAAAAAAGAAAAGAGGGAAACCCTCTTTTCCTTAAAGTTTCTGTTATTTTTAGTC
>CAKRTP010000107.1 GCA_934402155.1 uncultured Blautia sp.
CGAGATAGCTCAGTTGGCTAGAGCACACGGTTCATACCCGTGGTGTCGAGGGTTCGAATCCCCCTCTCGCTACTTAAATCCTCTGATTTTCAGAGGATTTTTTGTTTTATACAATATTGCGAAGTAATTAAAATTTTTTTGGTGATACCTATAGAAAAATTTGCGTCTAGGCATTTCAAAAGTTTTGTTGTATGATATTAGATGCGCAAGAAATCAAAAAGAAAGGGGACATCAGACCGTGGGAAAGAAAATGCTGTTTGTTTTTAATCCCAAAGCAGGAAAAGGCAAAATCAAAATGCACCTGCTTGATATCGTCGATATTTTCAGTGGACATGATTATGAGATTATTATCCGGGCTACACAGGCACCGAAAGATGCTTATGAAAAGGCGAAGGAATACGCAGATTCCGTTGACCTGATCGTATGCAGCGGTGGGGATGGAACTCTGGATGAGGTTGTTACTGGAATCATGGAGAAAGGAAGCAATGTACCGATCGGATACATTCCTGCCGGAAGTACAAATGATTTTGCAAACAGTCTTTTCATGCCAAAGAGTATGATCAAAGCAGCAGAGATGATCATGGAGGAGGAACTTTATCACTGTGACATCGGCAGATTTAACCAGCAGACATTTGCATATGTAGCTGCTTTTGGACTCTTTACAGATGTATCTTATGAGACAGATCAGGATCTCAAAAATGTTCTTGGCCATGTGGCATATATTCTGGAGGGTGTGAAGCGCCTTTTTGATATCAAATCCTATCATATGAAGGTTACCTCAGATGAACTTGAGGTAGAAGATGACTTTATTGTCGGAATGGTAACAAATTCCAGATCTGTAGGAGGTTTTAAGAACCTTACCGGCAAGAATGTGGATATGAATGACGGACTTTTTGAGGTGACACTGATCGTAAATCCCAAGAATCCGCTGGAACTGCAGGAGATCATTACAGCTCTTGTGATGGCAGAAGATAATACAGATCTTGTATATTCTTTCAAGACAAGAAAGCTTATGATCGAAGCGGAGGAAGAAGTTCCCTGGACGCTGGATGGAGAGTTTGGAGGAGATCACACACAGGTGGAGATCGAAAACCTTCATAAGGCACTGAATCTTTATCTCAAAAGCACCAGAAACTGAAATACTGATAAACTGATTAACAGAAATATAACCAAAGGAGAAAGACAATGTCAGATTACGTGAATGTAACAGAAATTTTTGGATGTGATGTGTTCAATGATTCTGTTATGGAAGAGAGACTCCCGAAGAAAGTTTATAAAGAACTTAAGAAGACCATTGAGGAAGGCAAGGAGCTTTCCCAGGAAGTTGCCGATGTTGTTGCCCATGAGATGAAGGAATGGGCAATCGAGAAGGGGGCAACACATTACAGCCACTGGTTCCAGCCATTGACAGGTGTAACGGCAGAGAAGCATGATGCGTTTATTACCGCACCGAAGGAAAACGGCAAGGTTCTTATGAGTTTTTCAGGCAAGGAACTGGTAAAGGGTGAATCTGATGCGTCTTCTTTCCCGTCAGGCGGACTCCGTGCGACTTTTGAAGCGAGAGGTTATACAGCCTGGGACTGCACTTCACCTGCATTTGTACGCCATGATGCAGCAGGCGGAACTCTGTGTATCCCTACAGCATTCTGTTCTTATACCGGTGAGGCACTGGACCAGAAGACACCGCTTCTTCGTTCTATGGAGGCAGTCAATACACAGGCATTACGTCTTATCCGCCTTTTTGGAAATACAACATCAAAGAAGGTAACTCCTTCTGTAGGGGCGGAACAGGAATATTTTCTTGTTGACAAAGAAAAATGGCTTCAGAGAAAAGACCTTACATATACAGGAAGAACTCTGTTTGGTGCGATGCCTCCGAAAGGACAGGAGATGGATGACCACTATCTTGGAACTATCCGCCAGAGAGTTTCTGCCTATATGAAAGAAGTTAATGAGGAGTGCTGGAAACTTGGTGTGACAGCCAAGACACAGCATAATGAAGTTGCTCCGGCACAGCATGAGCTGGCACCGATCTATGCACCGGCCAATATTGCAGCAGACCACAAT
This sequence comes from uncultured Blautia sp., assembly GCA_934402155.1. Taxonomy (GTDB): domain Bacteria; phylum Bacillota; class Clostridia; order Lachnospirales; family Lachnospiraceae; genus Blautia_A. Next base: position 2,068 of record CAKRTP010000107.1, read on the forward strand.
CAGATCATGATGCGTATCCTTAAGAAAGTAGCCAGCCGTCATGGTATGCGCTGTCTGCTTCATGAGAAACCGTTTGCAGGAGTAAATGGTTCCGGAAAGCACAATAACTGGTCACTGACTACAGATGATGGAATCAACCTTCTGGATCCTGGCAAGACACCACATGAGAATATCCAGTTTCTTCTTGTACTGACCTGTATCCTTAAGGCAGTAGATACTCATGCGGATCTTCTCCGTGAATCAGCAGCAGATGTGGGAAATGATCACAGACTTGGCGGCAATGAGGCACCGCCGGCAGTTATCTCCGTATTTCTTGGTGAGCAGCTTGGTGATGTTCTGGATCAGCTCATCAGTACAGGAACTGCAACACACAGTAAGAAAGGCACTATTCTGGAAACCGGTGTTAAGACACTTCCGGATTTCATGAAGGATGCAACAGACAGAAACCGTACTTCACCGTTTGCATTTACAGGAAATAAATTTGAGTTCCGTATGGTTGGATCCAGGGATTCTATTTCTGAGTGCAACGTTGTACTCAATACCATTGCGGCCGAAGTCTTCAAGGAAGCCTGCGACCGTCTGGAGGCTGCCGATGACTTTGATATGGCAGTACATGATCTGATCAAAGAATATGCGATCGATCATCAGAGAATTGTGTTCAATGGTAATGGATATGCTCCGGAATGGGCAGAGGAGGCAAAGCGCCGTGGTCTTCCGAATCTGCCATCTATGGTAGATGCGATTCCGGCACTTACCACACCGAAGGCAGTAAAGCTGTTTGAGGAATTCCACGTATTCACAAAAACAGAACTGGAATCCCGTGCTGAGATCCAGTATGAAATTTATGCAAAAGCTATCAATATTGAAGCAAAGACAATGATCGATATTGCAACCAAGCAGATCATTCCGGCAGTAATCAGATATACTACGGTTCTGGCTGATTCCATCAATGCAGTGAAGGCAGCAGGTCTGACCGATGTGAGCGTACAGATGGAGCTTCTTGAGAAATGTTCCAATCTTCTCAAGAAAACCAGCAACGCAATGAATGAACTTACCAAAGCAGTTGCTGGAATACCTCAGGTTCCGGAGGGAAGAGAGCGTGCCGTATACTGCAAGGATACTGTGACAAAGATCATGGAAGAACTTCGTAAACCGGTTGATGAGCTGGAAATGCTGGTTGATAAGGAAATGTGGCCGATGCCTTCTTACGGTGATCTGATTTTTGAAGTATAAATTCCAGGGAGTAAATATTAATGGAAGAATTAAAATTCCTGGAGGAACAGAATGTTTCTCCGGAACTGATAAAAAGAGCAGAAGAATTCAGAAAGACCTACCCTGTGAAGGATGAAGCAGCAGGAAGAATTGTGAAACCGTCGATTCCTTTCTACGGCAGGGAGATCCTGGAGATGGCGATTGCAGCCATCCTTCAGGGTCAGAATCTGCTTCTTACAGGTCCAAAGGCAACAGGCAAGAATATTCTGGCTGAGAATCTGGCATATATTTTTAACCGTCCATCCTATAATGTATCTTTTCATGTAAATACCGGAAGCGGAGATCTGATCGGGACAGATACATTTGAGGATAATGAGGTGAAGCTTCGCAAAGGCAGTATTTACCGTTGTGCCGAATATGGTGGATTTGGTATTCTGGATGAGATCAATATGGCCAAAAATGATGCAGTATCTGTACTTCATGCAACTCTGGATTACCGCCGTTCTATTGATGTGCCGGGATACGATAAAATTGATCTTCATCCGGCGACGAGATTCATTGGAACCATGAATTATGGATATGCAGGAACCAAGGAACTGAATGAGGCTCTGGTCTCCCGTTTTCTTGTTATTGATATGCCGGCACAGACAGAGCAAACGCTTGGTTTTATTTTTAAGGAGATGTTTCCTGATGCGAAGGAAAAGGCAGTGGAACAGTTTACAGGACTGTTTCTGGATCTCCAGCTTAAAGCGTTGAACAGTGAAATATCCACCAAGGCGCTGGATCTCAGAGGGCTGCTGGCGGCGATGAGGATCATCAAAGTCGGACTTTCTCCGTCACAGGCAGTACAGATGGGAGTTGTCAACAAGACCTTTGATATCTTTGAAAAAGAAATCGTAGAAGATGTTGTCCGAACAAGAATTCCAAAAGAATGGACCAGAGAGGATGTCTATGAATAGAGAAGAACCACTGGAAATAGAAGACAGCCGGCTGGAGCTTGAAAACCGCATCCGCAATCTTCTGTGGACAGTCAGCGGTGATTATAAACTGAATATGAAACCGGATATTTCACTCTTTCTCCGTTCAAAAGCGATCGCGCTTTACGATGGAATTAAACAGGGAGCCCTGGCAAGATTTTATGATAAAGATCTTCTGGGGCTTTATCTGGTCAAAAAAGTATTTCTCCAGGCAGGAGAAGGCGAGCTGACCGCAGTCGCCCAGCTCTGCATTGAAGAAGCGATAGGAGAAAAAATCTGCGAAGAACGTCCGGGAATCAGAAGTATGCAGAGAGAGGCTTTTGAGGATATTCTGGATCAGGAATTTGAAAAGATGCCGTCGCAGGCTGATCTTCTGGGAAGACTGAAGGTTGCAGTCCTCAGAAGGAGACTGGACGGAGGAGAGTACAGAGTTGAACGTAAGCTTAAGCCGTTTATGGATCTGGTGATCCAGGCAGGTGCGGCAGGGGATACCATGCAGTTGATCAGCGTGATAGATGAACTGTATAATTCTCTGATTGATCCGATGTTTGAGAGGCTTCATGGGAATCTTGAACGGGTGATGGCAGTTACGCTGGAAGAACTGACAGAGTATTCATGGGAGGATTTTCTCTCAGAAGAGATGTACGAAGAAGCTCTTGAGAGTTATGTGGAGCAGCTGACGACAAATATGACCGGCATGGAAGATCGTTCTGTTACAGAAGAGATGGAAGAAAAACGTCAGAAAAAGAAGAATATCACGGTAGTCACTCCGGAGATGCTGGAAAAGGCCTACAGCTATGTGGAACTGAATTATGGAAAAACCTATCTCAGCGAATCAGAAGAAAAAAAGATCAATTATCTGATGTGCAGAGGTCTTCATAGTGACTGCAGTCTTTATTTTACAGAAGGAATCCTCAAAAATCCTGCAAAGATAAACTATCAGTATGAATATGCGAAACGTCTGAGAAATAAGAATATCTGGCTGTATCATGACAAGCACAGGATTGTGAAGAGAAATATTACTGTGCTGACAGATACGCTTCGGAAATCTCTGGTTCTTCGAAGTGAAACACAGATGATTCTTTCAGACAGAGGACAGATTGTTCCATCCAGACTCTGGAGGATTGGAAGAAGCCAGGACGCAAAGCTTTTTGAGAGGGAACTGAAGGGAGAGGCAGCTGATTTTGTTGTCGATGTTCTGATCGATGCCAGCGGATCACAGATGAGCCGTCAGGGAGAGGTCGCGCTGCAGGCATATATTATCAGCGAGGCTCTGAGCAATGTGGAGATCCCGCACAGGGTGATGAGTTTCTGCACCTTCTGGGATTATACTGTTCTTCACAGATTCAGGGAGTATGATGAGCCGAGATCCGCAAATGAGAATATCTTTAATTATGTAACTTCCTCTAATAACAGAGACGGCCTGGCAATCAAGACAGCGGGATATGGTCTGCTTGCCAGGGAGGAAGAAAAAAAGATCCTGATCGTGCTCAGCGATGGAAAACCATATGACGTGCTGGTAAACCGTCCGAATGCCAGAAATCCGAGGCCTTATCAGGGGAAGGAAGCAGTCGCTGATACTGCGACAGAGATCCGTCGTTTGAGGAATCTGGAAGTCAGTGTTCTGGGAGTTTTTGCAGGAGAGGAGAAGGATCTTGCCACAGAAAAGAAGATATTTGGCAAGGATTTTGCCTATATCCGTAATATCAATAATTTCTCTAAGATTGTCGGAAGGTATCTGACAAAACAGCTTGAAATTGATGGATAATAGATAAGAATATGCATAATTTCTAAAAAATGTTAAATAAATGGGAATAAAATATAAAAAATACATAAAATTACTCTTGCTAATGCCAAT
>CAKRTP010000108.1 GCA_934402155.1 uncultured Blautia sp.
TGGGAGGCGCTTATGGAAACTAATATTGCTCCGGGGCTTCGATTTTCTATATTGGACAGAGAATTTAAAAAGAAATTGGAAGAGCGCGCAAATGGGATGGGATTAACTGCTGTACAGTTGAGAGTACTGGGAGAACTAAGTCGTTCAGAGTCACGGGGGTTGAAGAAATCAATCAGAAAGACCTGGAAAAAGCTTTGGCTGTCACACATCCGACGATGACTGAAATTATCAAAAGGCTGGAAAAGAAAAATGCCGTTATCTGTACGCAGAGCAGGATTGATGGGCGCTATAAAAAGATTAACTGCACGGACGAATATAAAAATATACATCTGGAGTTTAAGGAAATGGACTGGGGGATTTTTGTTTGGAAATTAAGTTTTAACTATATTGCAGAAAAGTATAGACATATAAAAAAATATAATGCTATAATAAAAAAAATTATAGGCAAAGCAGACGAAAGTCTGTGACGCAAAGCTTTAGGGCCTGTAAAATGGCAGCCAGTTGCATGAAAACAGTAAGCACTGTCTATGAGGCAGTGCTTTTTTTACTTCATAGACGATTACTCCGTAATGTTTTTTTGAGATAACTTGGATCCATTCTGATAACGTATGATTGGGCAGATATTGAACAGGAAGGGAAAGAAGAAAAATATGAGCCAAAGACAAAAAATACTTATTGTCGATGATGCAAAGTTCAACAGAGATATATTGAAAGAGTTTCTTGGAGACATTTATGACTACCTGGAAGCTGAAAATGGAAATCAGGCAGTCCAGATCATGGAAGAGAATCTGGGAATCGATCTGATGCTTTTGGATATTAATATGCCACAGATGGATGGATTTGAAGTCCTGGAATGGATGAAGCTAAGTAAATGTATTGAAGAAACACCTGTAATCATGATCTCTTCGGAAGAATCTGTTGATGCCATGCGTAAAGCCTATGAGATGGGAATCACAGATTATATAACACGACCATTTGACTCTGTTATCGTAAAGAAAAGAGTTCAAAATACGTTGAGTCTTTATGCAAATCAAAAGCGTCTGATCAATGTGGTTGTTGATCAGGTTTATGAAAAAGAAGAAAATAATAATATTATGATCAGGATTCTGAGCAGTGTGCTGGGATCTCGTAACAGCGAGAGCAGCGAACATATTTTACACATTCGAACAGCAACGGAAATGATGCTGAGAAAACTGGTAAAAACAACCGATGCTTATCCTTTAACAGAGGCAGATATTTCCCTGATCACAACTGCATCTTCACTTCATGACATCGGTAAGATTCGTGTTCCGGAAGAAATACTGAACAAACCGGAAAAGCTGACCGATGAAGAATTTAAAATCATGAAAACTCATAGTGAGATGGGTGCAGACATGATTCGGGACATGCATTTTTTACAAGACAATCCGTTGGTACACACTGCATGGGAAATCTGCAGGTGGCATCATGAAAGATGGGATGGAAAGGGTTATCCGGATGGCCTGAAAGGTGAAGAAATACCAATCTCCGCGCAGGTAGTATCGATTGTCGATGTTTATGACGCACTTACCAGTGAAAGATGTTATAAGAAAGCATTTGATCATGATACAGCAATTCAAATGATCCTGGATGGACAATGCGGGCAGTTTAATCCGATTCTCCTTAAGTGTCTGAAAGAACTGGGACTTCAGTTTTCAAAAATGACCAGCAGAGAGATGGATGATAATAAATATTATTATGAAGCACAGAGACTTTCGAACGAAATACTCAGTGACAAATCCTTACCAAACCAAAACTATTCACAGAGTGTTGTTAAGGTCATGCAGGAAAAGATAGAGTTTTTCAAATCGAACAGTGGCAAAAATTCTATTGATTACAATGCAATTTCAGGCCAGTTAACTATAATAAACGGAAAACAGCAGATATTATGTCAGAGAGATAATCCGAAGTTTGATATACTCAAAGTGTTCGAAGTAAGTGAAGAAGATGTTCAACATATTCGAGTCCTGTTAAATCAGACATCTGTACAAAATAAAGAAATCTCTGTGCAGGTAAAAGCGAAGGTGGAAAACGACAGTCAAATGTATAATCTGAAACTGCATACGTTGTGGTCTCCTTTAAAGGAAGATGGATATATGGGAATTGTCGGATATTTTGATATTGTAAAACAGGAAAACATAAAAGAACAGCAGGGATGGAAGGAAGATGAAAGGAAAACGAGTGATTGCAGGCATTTTGCTTGCGGGAATTTTGGCGGGCAGTCTGACAGCGTGCAGAAACACAGATATCACTAAAACAGAAACGGAAAAACCTGTCATTACGCTTGGCAGTGACAGTTATCCACCATACAATTACCTGAATGAGGATGGTATACCGACGGGCATAGATGTAGAACTGGCTACAGAAGCTTTCAAAAGAATGGGATATCAGGTGGACGTTGTCCAGATCAACTGGGAGAAGAAAAAAGAACTGGTAGAAAGCGGAGAAATTGACTGCATCATGGGCTGTTTTTCCATGGAAGGACGCCTTGACGATTACCGCTGGGCCGGACCGTACATAGCAAGTCGTCAGGTGGTTGCTGTAAATAAGAACAGTGACATCTATAAACTGAGTGACCTGGAGGGGAAAAACCTGGCTGTTCAGTCCACAACCAAACCGGAAGGCATCTTTCTGGACCGGACGGATGAGAGAATTCCAAAACTTGGCAATCTTATCAGTCTTGGACATCGGGAACTGATCTATACCTTTCTGGGAAAAGGATATGTGGATGCAGTTGCCGCACATGAGGAATCGATTGTCCAGTATATGAAGGATTATGACACAAGCTTTCGTATCCTGGAAGACCCGCTGATGATCACCGGGATAGGTGTTGCTTTCGCAAAAGATGATGACAGAGGAATCTGTGAGCAGATGGACCAGACTCTGGAAGAAATGCGTCAGGATGGTACATCGCTGAAAATCATTGAAAAATATCTGGATGATCCCCAGAAGTATCTGGAGGTGGATGATCTTGGATATTAAGAGAAAGAAAAAAGAAAAACGAATCCAGCTGGTCGGAGGTCTGATTGGAATCTGTGTGGCTGTAGTCTCTCTGTTTTATTTCTTTCACGCAGAAAAAGAGGAAGCAGAGAAAAGAATGGTGGAGATTGTAAACTATGTCAAAGTGCAGTGTTCCACCTACACTCATTATAATGAATCTTCGGAATCCAAAAGTCTTCTCCGTGCGATTGAAAGTGCCAGACAGATGAGTACAAATATTAACATGGAAACAGAAAGCGGCGGTCAGCTAAGCCGGGAGTTCCTGAAAGAAAACCTGCAGACTCTCTGGGTGGATGGTATCATTGTACTGGATACAGAAGGAAAGACGGACTGTGAATACAGCATGGATGAGTCTCTGGCCGATGAGATTACGGAGTATCTGCAAAAAGAAATTATTATGGATTTTGCAGGATATGAAGAACGAACTTATTCGGAACGGTTTGTCAGGGAAGATGGATCATACATTGACATTGCAGCTTGCGCCAGAAAAGATGCACCGGGTATCGTTGCAATCTACTATTACACATCTCCAGAATTTGCCAGAAATTATACCCTGACGATACAGGGGCTTTTGAATGGCTATAGTGTCCAGAAAGACGGAACGATTATTGTTGCAGACGATGGGACAGTTGTTGCCAGCAATGATGAGAGCCTGTTGGGGCAGAATACAGCCGACAACGAAGTGGTTCAGGCAATGAAAAAGCATACAGACAGTCAGCATATCTATCATTTGAAGAAAGAAGGAACCGGATGTTACGGAATCATGCTGAAACAGCGTGACTATTATATTTATGCATATCTTCCGGATACAGAAGTGTTCCATAACCTTCCATTAAGTGTGATAAGCGTTATTTTTCTTTATTTTCTGATGTTTAGTATATTCTGGTTCTGGACATATAGAACTAATCTGGCGCATCAGAAAATGGAACAGGAAAAAGATGAAAAATATAAGGCAGAACTTCTGATAGCAGCAAAAAAGGCAGAAGCTGCCAATGAGGCAAAAACAGAATTTCTTCAGCGGATGAGCCATGATATCCGGACTCCGATCAATGGAATCTGTGGTTTGGTCAATATGGCAGAGCATTATGCAGATGATATGGAGAAGCAGACGGAATGCAGGACAAAGGTTAAAGAGGCCTCCAATCTGTTGCTGGAACTGGTAAATGATGTTCTGGATATGAGTCAGCTTGAGTCAGGTGAAATTGTTCTGGAAGAGATTCCATTTAATCTGAGCAGTATTTCCAGGGAAGTATTTGGTGTGATCGAGCAGATGGCTGCAGAACAGAATATCCGGATTGCATGGGAGAAAAAAGAAATCACACACCGTGATTTTATTGGAAGTCCCGGGTATGTGAAACGGGTGATGATGAATATTCTGTCGAATGCGGTGAAATATAACAGAGAAAACGGACATATCTATATCAGCTGCATGGAAATTCCATCCGAACAGCCAGAAATGACGACAATGGAATTTGTCTGCCGGGATACAGGAATCGGAATGGCTGAGGAGTTCCAGAAATGTGTGTTTGAACCATTTGCACAGGAACACACAGGAAGCCGCACAAAATTTGCAGGAACAGGTCTGGGAATGTCGATTGCAAAGAATCTGGTCGAGAAAATGGGTGGAACCATTACCTTTGAAAGTAAAGAAGGCGTAGGAACTACATTTGTGATCCGGGTTCCGTTTAAAATAGATCTGGATGCGGATAAACGTGAGGAACAGAAAGATGTATCAGAGAAATCCATAAAGGGACTGCATATTCTTCTGGCAGAAGATAATGAGCTGAATATGGAAATCGCTGAATTTGTGCTTCAGAATGAAGGTGCTGACGTGACAAAAGCATGGAATGGTCAGGAAGCTGTTGAACTGTTCAGAAAAAGTGGACCTGATGAATTTGATGTCATTCTTATGGACATTATGATGCCGGTCATGAATGGCTATGAAGCCACAAAGATAATCCGTTCTCTGGACAGAGAGGATGCAAAGGCAGTACCGATCATTGCAATGACGGCAAATGCGTTCACGGAGGACAGAATAAGAGCAAAAGAAGCAGGAATGGATGAGCATATTGCCAAGCCTGTTGATGCGAAATTACTGGTAAAGATAGTTTATGAACTGGTGGAACACAATTTTAGGGAGAATTCGTAATGAAAAAGAAAAAATGGAACAAGGTTTTGTCTGTATCTTTAGTGATGGTGACAGCTATATCACTTTTGTCAGGCTGTGGCGGAAAGAGTGCGGAAAAAGAAGATGCAGAAACAATCACGGTGTATTTATGGAGCACAAGCCTGTATGAAAAATACGCACCATACATCCAGGAACAGCTTCCGGATATCAATGTCGAGTTTGTAGTAGGAAATAATAATCTGGATTTCTACAAGTTTCTTGATGAAAACGGCGGATTGCCGGATATCATAACCTGCTGTCGTTTTTCACTGCATGATGCAAGCCCGCTGAAAGACAGTCTGATGGATCTTTCCACAACCAATGAGGCAGGTGCTGTCTACGATACCTACCTCAGCAATTTTATGAACGAGGATGGAAGCGTAAACTGGCTTCCGGTGTGTGCGGATGCGCATGGTTTTGTAGTCAACAAAGATCTTTTTGAAAAGTATGATATTTCTCTTCCAACAGATTATGAAAGCTTTGTCTCTGCCTGCCAGGCATTTGACAAAGTGGGAATCCGTGGGTTTACTGCAGACTATTATTATGATTACACCTGTATGGAAACACTGCAGGGATTGTCTGTTTCAGAGCTGTCTTCTGTAGACGGACGCAAGTGGCGCACCACCTACAGTGACCCGGACAGTACAAAGAGAGAAGGTCTGGACGATACCGTCTGGCCGGAGGCTTTTGAACGTATGGAACAGTTCATCCAGGATACAGGGCTGAGCCGGGATGATCTGGATATGAATTATGATGATGTTGTTGAGATGTATCAAAGTGGCAAGCTTGCCATGTACTTTGGCAGTTCTTCCGGTGTAAAAATGTTCCAGGATCAGGGCATCAACACGACATTTCTTCCATTCTTTCAGGAGAATGGCGAAAAGTGGATTATGAC
>CAKRTP010000109.1 GCA_934402155.1 uncultured Blautia sp.
TCAGCATCCATCTCGCACTCTTCTTTGTCGATGATGATCTGGCCTTTCTGGTCAAACATAAAGGATACACAGCCCTGTGTACCAATGCTTCCATATCCCTTGGTGAAAGCATTTCTTACATTACTTGCTGTACGGTTCTTGTTGTCAGTCAGAGTTTCAACGATGATCGCAACACCATTCGGACCATATCCTTCATATGTAGCATGCTCATAGTTGTCAGCAGAATCTGCGCCTGCTGCCTTCTTGATACCACGCTCGATCGTATCGTTCGGCATATTGTTTGCCTTTGCCTTCGCAATAACATCACGAAGCTTGCTGTTGTTGTTCGGATCCGCGCCGCCAGCCTTGACTGCCATAACGATCTCACGTCCGATCACGGTAAAGATCTTACCTTTTTTGGCATCATTTTTTTCTTTCTTATGCTTGATATTCGCAAATTTTGAATGTCCTGACATTTGTCTCGCTCCTTTTATTTCTTATCTTTCTGTAAACCCTGCTCAAAAAAGCCGGTAAACCTGCATAATTACTGATAAAATATAGCACTTTCCACAGGATTCGTCAAGGATAACTGCTTAAAAAGTAAGCTCAAGACTGATTTCCAGCGCATGGTTCACCTTATCCAGCATTGCCTGATCCAGATGACAGACTTTGTCCTTGAGCCTTCTCTTATCAATTGTCCGCAGTTGTTCCAGAAGGATCACAGAATCCCTCTCGATCCCGTAAGCAGATGCATCGATCTCAATATGTGTCGGCAGCTTTGCCTTGTTCATCTTTGACGTGATCGCCGCACAGATCACCGTCGGACTGTGTCTGTTTCCAACATCATTCTGAATGATCAGCACCGGGCGGATGCCACCCTGCTCACTTCCGACTACCGGACGCAGATCTGCATAAAAGATATCCCCTCTTTTAATTACCACACAATTCACACTCCGATTCTTCTGTTGCTGCCCGCTTTGGACAGCTCCATTCTTTTTTCTCTGGAATTAGTATTTCCATTTTTTTCTCGTGTATACATGTGTGGTACTTTTACAGATTTTCTCTCTAGTTAAAGAAAGTCAGTTCTCCCCATTCTCTGCCATCTTTGATATAAACTCTCGGAACACGTTTGCTGATATCACAGGCAAACTCATAGGAAAAACGACCCGACAGATCACCGATTTCCTCAAGGCTGATCACCTCATCGCCATCTTTTCCGATCAATGTCACTTCATCGCCAGTTTCTGCCTGCGGGATCTCTGTGATATCTGCCATAAACTGATCCATACAGACTCTGCCGAGAATCGGCGCCTTTTTGCCATGGATCAGAACCCAGCCCTTATTCGACAGAGAACGTGGATATCCGTCAGCATATCCTACCGGTATCGTCGCCACCCGCATCTTTTTGTCGGCAACATAAGTTCCGCCATAGCTGAAAGCAGTTCCCGGTTCCACAGTCTTGATAAAAGCAATATGGCTCTTAAGTTCCATAGCCGGGATCAGTTTTACCCTGTCTCTCTCAACTTCGACAGAAGGATAAATTCCGTAAATCGTGATGCCTGCACGCACGGCGTTCAGATTTGCCTCCGGTACGCGGATGATTCCCGCGCTGTTGGAACAATGCTTCATCGGAATATGAACACCGGCCGTTTCAAGAAGCTGTGCAAAATCCAGATAACGTTTCAGCTGATCGATCGCAGGACTTCTGTCCGTCTCATCTGCTCTCGCAAAATGTGTGAACATTCCCTCGATCTCAACATTCGGAAGTTCTGATATCTTTTTGATCTCATCAACACTTTCCTGTCTGTCTGCAAATCCGATACGGCCCATACCGGTATCCAGACCGATATGAATATGTACATTTCTTCCCTGACGTTTTGCTTCCTCCGAAAGTTTCTGTGCCATCTCATAAGTGCAGACAGTTAAACGGATTTCTCTGGAAATCATTTCTGTAAAATATTCCTCAAAAACAATTCCGAGGATCAGGATCGGTTTCTCAACACCAAAGGTGCGAAGCTGCAGTGCTTCTTCCGGTGTCGCAACCGCAAATCCCCAGATATAGTCATAGCCTTCGATCAGACGGGAGATTGCTTCCGCACCGTGGCCATATCCATCTGCTTTGATCACCGCAACGATCCTGGTTCCCTCGGCAATATTTTTTTTCATTTCCGCAAAGTTATGTGCGATCGCATCCAGCGATACAACCGCCTTTACTCTTTCGAATTTCTTCATGATTTATTTTATCTCCTCACTGCATATCGCAAATATTTTTCAGTACAGTTTCTTTGAGAAATCCTTCCGGCATTCCTCAAAAACCTCTGCCAGTGCCCGTGCAATATCTCCTGCCTTCATCCCATAAATGCCCCTGTCTTTTGCCGCCGCATCTCCTGCAAGGCCATGAAGAAAAACACCAAAAGCTGCCTGTTCTGCAAGATCTGCAGGGTCCTGCCGGAATGCACATACGATACCGGCCAGAATGCCTGACAGAACATCACCGCTTCCGGCTGTCGCCATCCCGGGATTTCCGCTCTGATTGATCCAGCAGAAATCTTTTTGGGGAGATGCAATAACCGTAACAGCATCTTTGAGTACGCAGACCACATCATTCTGCCGGGCAAAATCTGAAGCTGTCCTGACAAGATCATTCTGTATTTCATTTATCGACAACACAGGATTATTTTCCTGCCCACTGTTTTCCTCTCGGTTTATAAGCTTTTTACTAAGCCGGCTCATTTCACCAGGATGTGGAGTGCAGATTACCTGACTGTGACAGAAATACTTCTTCCAGTCCGGATTTTTGGAAAGCAGATTCAGTCCGTCTGCATCCAGGATCACAGGTTTCTTCGTTTTTTCGGCCGAAGCAAGAAAAAACTCTGTTTTTCTCTCACTTTTTTCTGATTGTCCAAGCCCCGGTCCGATCACGATCACATCGCACCAGCGCACTGCATCAGACCATGCAGCTTCACCACCGGAGTCGTCCGCATACATTGCCTCCGGAAGAAGTGTCTGAAGCGGAATACGATTCTCCTCATCTGAAAGAATCTTTACCATTCCGGCACCGGCAGCAAAAGCTCCCTCTGCACAGAGATATGCTGCACCGCACATTCCCCTGCTTCCGGCAACAACAAGAACTTTGCCAAATGTACCCTTGTTTCCGTTCACAATGCGTTCAGGAAGCTTCAGGAGGTCTTTTTTCTCAAGAACACCTGACGATGGCAGAAGATCTGGATTCTCGTAGATACCGACATCCGCTGTGACAACTCTGCCGGCGAACATCTTTCCGGGATAAAGGCACAAGCCTGTTTTGCCAAACGCAAATGTCACCGTCAGGTCTGCACGAAAAGCAATTCCAAGCTCCGCACCAGTAGTGCTGCTTACACCTGACGGAAGATCAACTGCTACTTTCCAGGCAGACACTTCATTCACAGCTTTCAGTACATCCCGATATTTTCCTTCGATCGGACGGTCAAGTCCGACGCCGAAAATGGCATCTACTATAGTAGTATATTCCTGCAATCGAAGGTTATTCACCAAAGGAACCTGATAATTTTGTGCTATTTCAAGCTGATGGCATGTTTCCTCCGTCCGATGATCCGGATTTCCCATCATATAAATCTCAGCATCATATCCATGCAGATACAGGATCCTCGCGATCGCAACACCGTCACCGCCATTATTTCCACCTCCGCAGATACACAGGATGCGCTGTCTGCACTTCGTATTTTCAAAATGCTTCTCCATCTCATCAACGACTGCCAGTGCCGCCCTCTCCATCAGTACGCAGGACGGTACTCCCTTTTTATCAATTGTATAACGATCCATCTCTTTCATTTCCGGCCCGTTCACAATCCGTCTCATATAGACTCCTCTCCAAAAACAGCAGAAAAGGCTGTTACGCAGCCTCCTTATGATAAGGAGCCGGGTAACAGCCTGTAACTGTCCTCTTTTTATGATTGCTGCTCTTCTACATGTTCCTGACGATATTGACTGAGATTGTAGGATAAAGTCATCAGACTCTCAGAAAGATGAACATTCTCTACAATTACGTCATCCGGGGTATCCAGATCAATATGAGCAAAATTCCAGATCGCTTTGATGCCATTCTCGATCAGAATGTCTGCCATATCCTTTGCCTTGTTCTTAGGAAGTGTAAGGATTGCGATCTCAATGTTATTCTCTCTTAAGAAAAACGGAAGATTGCTGATCATCTGGATCTCAATTCCGCGAACTGCAATACCCTCAAGAACAGGGTTTACATCAAAGATCCCCATAAGTTTGAAGCCACGTTTTTCAAAATCAACATAATTGGCAAGTGCCTGTCCCAGATTACCGGCACCAACGATGATCATCGGATGTACCTCATCCAGTCCCAGGATCTTACCGATCTCTGTATAAAGATATTTTACATTATAACCGTATCCCTGCTGCCCAAACCCTCCGAAATTATTCAAATCCTGACGGATCTGAGATGCTGTGACACGCATTTTCTTACTAAGATCATTGGAAGATATACGCTCAACATTGTCTTCCAGTAATTCGCCAAGATAGCGATAATACCGGGGCAGTCTCTTAATTACAGCTTTTGATATCTGTTTTGCCTCCACCGTTGTCCCTCCCTTAATACTTTCCTGTTAATTATAACGAAATGACATTTTATTGTCAATCTATGTTGACGAATATGTGCAATTTTTACTGTTTTTTCCTTTACAAAGCCCACGTTTACCCTTATAATCATAGCGTAATATCGATTTTTGGAGGAATATTTATGATTTTATCGTGTCAGGGCATCTGCAAATCTTTTGGCGAAAAAGTCATTCTGAACGATGCCTCATTTCATATAGAAGAGCGCGAGAAAGCCGCTCTGATCGGAAATAACGGAGCAGGAAAAACAACCCTTCTCCGTATTATAATGGAAGAAATTTCAGCAGACTCTGGTCAGGTCGTCCTTATGAAGGACAAAAAGATCGGTTATCTTGCACAGTATCAGGACATCAGCGGTCACCGCACGATCTATGAGGAACTTCTCACAACCAAACAGTATATCATAGACATGGAGGAGCGCATGCGCGCAGCTGAAGTACAGATGAAGCATGCTTCCGGCGAGGAACTTGAGCGCCTGATGAATACCTATACCCGCCTCACCCATGAATTCGAACTTGAAAACGGTTATGCCTACAAGAGTGAGCTTATGGGTGTCCTCAAGGGTCTTGGATTTACCGAGGAAGATTTCGGCAAACAGGTCGAAACTCTCTCCGGCGGTCAGAAGACACGTGTTGCTCTCGGTAAGCTCCTGATCTCCAAGCCTGACATCCTTCTTCTCGATGAGCCTACCAACCATCTGGATATGGAGAGCATCTCCTGGCTGGAAACTTATCTTCTGAATTATCCGGGAGCTGTATTTATTGTTTCCCATGACCGTTATTTTCTCGACAAAGTTGTGACCAAGGTTATCGAGATCGATGCCGGACAGGTTCGCATGTACAGCGGCAACTACTCTGCCTACGCAGAAAAAAAAGCTCAGCTTCGTGATGCACAGTACAAAGCTTACCTGAATCAGCAAAGAGAGATCAAACACCAGGAAGCAGTCATTGTCAAGCTGAAATCTTTTAACCGTGAAAAATCCATCCGACGTGCGGAGAGCCGTGAAAAAATGCTCGGCAAGATCCAGCGGATCGAGAAACCTACAGAAGTCCAGAGCCAGATGCGTCTCTCTCTGGAACCGAGAGTCATCAGCGGGAATGACGTTCTTACTGTCGAAGAGCTTTCCAAGAGCTTCCCTGAACAGACTCTTTTTACCAATATTTCTTTTCAGATCAAACGAGGCGAACGCGTCGCCCTGATCGGAAACAACGGTACCGGCAAAACTACGATGCTCAAGATCCTCAACGATCTTATTCCCGCTGATTCCGGAACCTTCACTCTTGGTTCAAAGGTTCAGATCGGCTATTACGATCAGGAGCATCACGTACTGCATCCGGAGAAAACCATCTTTGAGGA
>CAKRTP010000110.1 GCA_934402155.1 uncultured Blautia sp.
GCCCAGAGCAGCAGAACAATGAATGGCAGAAAGAGAATCAGATTTTCAAAATTTTCTGTATAAATCTTTCCGTCATTACTAAGCCCCCAGATACCAAGAACATGTTCCAGCGGGTTTCCCCAGATACTCCGACACAAAATTGTCCGAAACAACATCATACCTACATAAAATGTCAGGAAGAAATGTCGCCTGAACCAGCCACTTGTCCGGAAATTCCGAATCCATGCCCTGACCACCGGACCGGTTCCCTGTTTACGTCCAAGCATATAAACACACATGACAAGCACAGCCAGCAAAAGGGATGCACCTGCTGTCTGATAAAGTACCGCCAGTACATCTGCAATGATCTTTACAACATATTCCATAACTTTCACCTCATTCCTTTCATCTGCCGCAATCCATTTGCAGAAAAGGTTATGCCTTTGTCAGTTCATAATAAAAAATATACTGCTGCATGATTCCCCGCAGTCCACGATACCTGCGGTTTGGAAATCCTCTTTTGTAGTGTTCATCCAGAACCTGACGGATATGTGTGTCAATCGGAAATGCGTCCATATGGTGAAGTGCAAACAGGCAGATACAGTCTGCTACTTTTTCCCCTACACCACTGAGTTTCATAAGTTCCTGTCTTGCTCTCCGGTAATATCGCATATTGTAAAGTTTTTCCAGAGAAACTTCTCCGTTCAGTATGCTCTGTGTTGTTTCTGCCAGATATCTCGCCCGATATCCCATTCCAAGCGCGCGGAGTTCTTCTTCAGTCGCAGTTCCAAGCTGCTCCGGTGTCGGAAAACTCCAGTATTCTGTTCCATCTGCTGACCATTTCTGCTCGCCGTATTGTTTACATAATCTATCGATACATCCTCGTATCCTTGCGATGTTATTCTGCTGTGAGATCAGAAAAGTAATGATCATCTCCCAGAGATCCTGCCTGAGGATCCTGATACCACTGCCGCTCTCTGCCGCCGCGCAGAGATAATGATCCCGCGGATTGATCTTCTCTATGTATCCCCCATAATCTGCATCCAGATCAAAATACGGAACCCAGTAACAGAGGAATTCCACATCACTGCAGTGAAAAGTTACGATTGTTCCCTCCTGTGTGAGCTTGAGATACTGATCTCCCGCGATCAGTTCATATGTATTCTCTTCTGTTTCTCTCATCCGGAAACACTGCCCGGACTGACAGATTTCTCTCAGACTGAAATTATCCAGTTCTACAGTAATCATTTTCGCCCCAATTCCTCTCTACATCTGATGCCGCACTACTTTGTACTCATCACCGGAACGATAATACGGGCACTCTTTGTATTCTGTACTGATAAAACGGTAGTATTCATCCTCATCAAGGTTTATATCACAAAAATAACTTTCACTCTCTTCATCATATGCATAATTTGCACAGTAATCACAGCTTGTTGCTTTCATATTGTCCTCTTTTCTATTCCCATATCTTCCATGGTGCTTTTCCACTCTGCCAGAGCTCTTCCAGGAGATTTTTTTCACGGAGTGTATCCATGCACTGCCAGAAACCTCTGTGGCGGTATGCGTTGAGTTGTCCCATACGGGCCGCTTCCGCCAGCGGATATTTCTCAAATACCGTGTCATCCCCCTCGATCAGATCCATGATCGAAGGTTCCAGAACCATAAATCCTGCATTGATCCATCCGCCGTCTTCTTTTTTCTTTTCTTTGAAATTGGTGATCGTACCATCATTTTCAATATCAAGGATACCAAAACGTCCTCCCGGCTGTGCTGCCGTGATCGTCGCCATCCTGCCATGGGAGCGATGATATTCCAGAAGTTCTCTGATATTGATATCGGCCACACCATCTCCATATGTCAGCATGAAAGTATCTCCGTCCAGATATTCTCTGACCCTCTTGATACGTCCTCCGGTCATAGTATTTAATCCGGTATCAACCAGAGTGACTTTCCACGGTTCCAGAACATTATTATGTACGATCATCTTGTTTTCCTGTGTAAAATCAAAGGTAATATTGCTGTTATGAAGATAATAATCAGCAAACCATTCTTTGATCACATGCTGCTTGTATCCACAGCAGATCACAAATTCATTAAATCCATAAGCAGAATACATCTTCATGATATGCCAGAGAATCGGCTTCTCTCCGATCTCAATCATCGGCTTTGGTTTCAGATGACTTTCCTCACTGATACGGGTACCAAAACCACCTGCTAAAATTACAACTTTCATATTTATCTCCAATCCATTTTCTTTTTTGCCACATGATTATTTTCTATTTTAATACAATCCCTGCAAAAAAGGAAGTGCCTATCAGAGTTCTTGTTACTGCTGTATAATACAGAGACCGCTTTCTCATCTCCATGATCTCAGGAGTATAAGAAAACGGTCTCTTTATATTATCTTAATTATTTTATCCTGTAACTATTTTGCTGATTTTGCAGCTTTCTTTGCTTCTTTTGCAGCTTTGTCTTCCTCCCACAGTTTATCAGCTACAGGAGCCCATTCTTCTGCATAATGTACACATTTGCCGCAGAGATGTTCCGGTGTCTCCTGAGACTGAAGATCTGTGGAATGTGCACCGGATTCTTTTACGATTCGCTGCAGGATCTCCGGATTCTCCAGCATCGGACATGGACGGAGCATATTGTCATTAAACGGCTGGTTATCATGGTAAGCCATAAACAGCGGCTGTTTCAGAATCTCAAGAATTGTATTCTCATGAATGTTTCCATTGGAATAATGGATAAATACACAAGGTTCTGCATCGCCGTTTGCATTGATGTGGAAGTAGTTTCTTCCTCCTGCGATACATCCGCCGACAAATTCACCGTCATTCTGGAAATCCATGGTAAAGATTCCAGGACCATGCTCCATATTACGGATCTCCCTTACACGGTTCTTCACGTAAATTCTCTGCTCCGGACTCAGAAGCAGATCGACAGAAGCTGCGTTTCCAACCGGCATATAATGGAAATAAAGAGCATAACGGCATCCTTTTTCTACAAGCATGTCAATAAATTCTTCACTTGTAACACTCTTATAGTTTGCACTTGTATAACAGATAGAGGTACCAAATACAAGCCCATGCTCTTTCAGAAGATCCATTGCATGCATAACTTTGCCATAAACGCCCTCGCCGCGGCGAAGATCATTGACCTCCGGTTCTCCCTCTACACTCAGCGCAAGATACAGATTTCCGACCTCCTGCATCTGTTTGCAGAGTGCTTCATCGACAAGAGTACCATTGGTATATGCAAAGAATACACAGTCATTATGTTTCCTGCAGAGTTCAATGATGTCTTTTTTTCTTACCATCGGCTCTCCGCCGGTCATCATATAGAAATAAATACCAAGTTCCTTACCCTGTGTTACGATGGAATCCATATCATCAAAAGAGAGATTCAGTTTATTACCGTATTCTGCTGCCCAGCAGCCTGTACAGTGAAGATTACATGCACTGGTAGGATCCATCAGGATGATCCACGGGATGTTGCAGTTATGGACTTTTCTCATCTCCCGGATAGTTTTGGTTCCATTATAGAAGGCTTCAAATCCAAGATTCATAAGTGTGGTTTTGAGTACATTCGGATGAAGTTCTTTTACCATGGAAGTTATGTAACGGTTCAATGTATATTCCGGATTACAGGCAACCTTTCTGATGTAGTCCCAGTCTACATCTGTCTGCAGATCCTTCATATTCTTTTCTGCAATATCAATAATCTTTTCATATGCCTCGTCAGGGTTTTTGTTTACCTGGCCAAGCGCATAATCTACGACTCCTGAAAATACTTTCTTTGCTGCTGCATGTTTTATCTTATTCATTAGTATTTCCTCCTCTGTTCCATCTTCCTTATTACCTTATCCGATTTCTCGAATCTGTATTCCTCAAAATGGAAGAAAACCCTCAGGTGTTTGTTATTTTTTTATCATCTTTATTATATTCACTGACAAACACCCTTTTCAATGGACAAAAAGAGGTCAGTGGTAAATTCACCACTGACCTCTCCTATAAGAAATGATCCTCTTTATTTCTTGCTGCGGTATGCTTCCGCTTCCCAATGTGTGATAAAATATGTAATCTCATCTGTCATCTGCAGCGGGCCTCCAAAGCTCTCTGCATATACAGCAAGCTTGATGGCATCTTTGATCAGAAGCTGTGCCTTCGCAGCTTTTGCCTTGTCATCTTCCATGATAAATGCACCAACACCCTGTACCAGGATCAGCCTTGGCTCCTTATCATTCTCTGCCATAAATGCATCCAGTGCTTCCTTAGCCTGCTCAATCTTTTCTACAAATAACGGATATGGTCCACAATATACAATATGGTCCGGAGTAAACGGTTTCAGAAGCGGAGCTGCTGCTGCCCTGTCTTTTACAAAATTATCAGCCTCTGCAGCCGGTACAACTTCTACAGCATGTCCCAGTAACTCGGAAAGCTGCTGTGCTGCCTGCTCTTTCTCAGGTGTGACAGCATCGCTCACATCAGCTGTTCTTTTTACCTGTTTCTCTAATTTACTGATAACACCGTCAAATAAAACACCAATCTCTTCCACAGTATTGGCTGCAACAAAAATTCCGTGATTCTGAAGCAGAAGAACCTGAACATCTTTGCCGAATTCTTCTTTGTATGCGTTCATTTTTTCAAAACAGATACGTGCAAGTGTATATCCCGGTTTGCAGATATCAACCCAGAGAACCTCTTTTCCAAGAAGCTGCTCACAAAGTGCCTGTGCACCCTGTCCACAGGTCAGACCATTGACAAGAGTCGGATGAACATGCAGTACATAAGTATACGCAAACAAATTATGAAGCAGTGCCTCTACACTCGGACGTTTTGTCTTGTCAGCATCTGTCACTGCTGCCATAACGTCTGCAAGATATGCAGATTCACGTTTCACGTCATCTGACGGATATTCTGTTTTCATAATTTCATTCAGACGTGCTCTGCTCATCTCGACAAATTCTTCTGCCTTGATCGTGGCAAGCTGTGTACCTGAGCCCTTGACATACAGTGTCGTGTCGTCCTTGACAGAAGTATTTCCCCCACCAGCCAGAACATAAGCCGGATTGCTTCCGTAGGTATTTGACATTTTTACTAAAGTTGAAAGATCCATAATTGAAATTCCTCCCATTTTTCATTATTACAGATGTTTATAAAACACCCCTCTGCTGTCTATCATACCATACAAACAGCTTTTTGGGGGGATATTTTTCAGATTACCGGATAAGAATCAGCAAATCCTGGTTTACAGACTTTTAAGTACCTCAAACGGAATTGTTCCACCGAACAGGTCCAGTGCACTTCCCACGGTTACATCGAGTCTGTCTTTGCCATAAAGTTTCAGAAGTTCAATATCTTTCATACTTCCCACTCCTCCGGCATAAGTGATAGGGTGCTTCCTGTATTCCGAAAGAAGTTCTGCAAGTTCGGTCTCAATACCGTTCGCTTTCCCTTCTACATCCACCGCATGAACGAGAAATTCATCGCAGTGACTTCCGAGTTCCTCCATTACCTCAAGTGTCACCGGTACATCGGTGAATTTCTGCCAGCGGTCTGTGACAATGAAATACTGACTGTCTTTTTTGCGGCAGCTCAGATCAAGTACCAGATTTTCTTTACCTGCTGCCTGTTCCATCTTTGCAAGATTCTCCCAGGAAAGCTTTCCATCTTTGAACACATAGGAAGTGACAATGACATGGCTTGCTCCTGCCTCCAGATATTCTTCTGCATTTTCCGGGCAGACACCGCCACCAATCTGAAGCCCT
>CAKRTP010000111.1 GCA_934402155.1 uncultured Blautia sp.
TGAGTTAACCGAATCAAGTAAGTCCCCGGCTTCAATTGCGAATATCCGCTTGACTATATAGCAAAACATGCAGATAAATAGGGCAAATCTATAAAAAGAAAGATGAAGATAAAAAGACAAATGTATTTGGTAAGAAGACATAAAGACTTGCCTATCATATCTTTTCCACGGGAGAGAATTCTGACAGAGTTACGGATATCCTTGTATATGGCGTTATGTAAACCAACGAAGAGATATTGATGTATTATTTGCAAAGAAATAGCAAAAAGGACGGATTTGACCAAATCCAGAAAGCTCCGCTTCAATTGCGAATAACCGTGTGACAATGTTTCACGTGAAACATTTTATTTTATCAGAGAACTTTTAAAACCCCTTCCGGTAACGGAAAGGTCTTTGCTGGAGGCAAAAGTCCCTGAAGTAAAGCGTAGAACCTCATGTGTTTATGCGGATTTAAAAGAACTTCATATACAAATGGAGAACTTAAAGGCAGCATAAACGCAGGCAGATATACAGCGGACTACCTGTCATGTGGGAACCTGCCGTATCCGGCATGGAAAATGTGCATAACTGCGCACCTAAGTTACAGGCGTATCCGCCGATATTTAGTCTGACGCCTAAAGCGTCTGGAAGCACGTGACTTTAGTCGTGTGAGGATAGAGTTTTAATTCACTAATGAACAGGGATGGGAAATATCCGCGGAATAAGGTGTTTGTGACATATAAACAATTCTATTACAGGAATTTTTTGAAATTTTAATGTTTCACGTGAAACATTAGGTGGAACATTAAAGCGAAAAGTGCTATAATTGATGAGTCATAATGATTTTGAAAGGAGGGTAAAACTTGGGAAGAATTATAGCAGTAGCAAACCAGAAAGGTGGAGTAGGAAAGTCTACAACTGCAATTAACCTTTCAGCATGTCTTGCCGAAAAAGGAAAAAAAGTTTTGGCAATTGATATAGATCCGCAGGGAAACACAACCAGTGGGCTGGGTGTTGACAAAAATAACGTAGAAAATACGTTGTATGAGCTGCTTCTTGGGGAAGCGGAGGTAAAAAAGACAATTATAAAAGATGTAGCAGAAAATCTGGATTTGATTCCATCCAATATAAATTTATCCGGAGCGGAAATTGAATTGATTGGTATGGATGATAAAGAATATATTCTGAAAAGCATCACAGATAAACTTCGAAGAAAATATGACTATATTATTTTGGATTGTCCGCCATCCTTAAATATGCTTACAATTAATGCTCTGACAGCAGCAACCTCTGTGCTTGTACCTATACAGTGCGAATATTATGCTTTGGAAGGTTTATCACAGTTGATACATACGATTGATCTTGTAAAAGACAGATTAAATAAGAAACTTGTAATGGAAGGTGTTGTATTTACCATGTATGATGCAAGAACAAATCTTTCTTTACAGGTAGTCGAAAATGTAAAAGATAATCTTCAACAGAATATTTACAAAACCATTATTCCGAGAAATGTCAGACTTGCAGAGGCACCGAGTTATGGGCAGCCTATCAATGTATACGATTCGAGATCTGCCGGTGCGGAAGCTTATCGCCTTTTAGCTGAAGAGGTCATCAACAGGGAGGATAAATAATGGCAGGAAAAAAATCAGGACTTGGAAGAGGCCTGGATGCGCTTTTTCCAGAAAAAGTTTCACAGGAAAAGCCTAAAACTGTAAGAAGCTCAAAACCAAAGATAAATACAACGAATATAAAAAATACGAACGATCAAACAACTGCAAATGGTGAAATGATTGTTAAAATTTCAAAAGTAGAGCCAAATCGTGAGCAGCCACGTAAGAAATTTGATGAGGATGCACTTCTTGAACTGTCAGAATCTATCAAGTTGTACGGAGTTTTGCAGCCGCTTCTTGTGTCCGATAAAAAAGATTATTATGAGATTGTAGCCGGAGAGAGAAGGTGGAGAGCTGCTAAGATGGCTGGGTTAAAGGAAATTCCAGTAGTCGTAAAGGAATTTTCAAATCAGCAGATAGTGGAGATATCTTTGATAGAAAATATTCAGAGAGAAGATTTGAATCCTGTCGAGGAGGCTCTGGCATACAAACGTCTGATAGACGAGTTTAATTTGAAACAGGATGAGATTGCAGAAAGAGTATCAAAGAGCAGAACCGCAGTAACTAATTCGCTTCGTTTGCTGAAACTTGATGAAAGAGTACAGCAAATGATGGTGGATGAAATGATTTCAGCAGGTCATGCCCGTACACTTCTGGCTATTTCAGATCCTGAACAACAGTATTCTGTTGCAATGAAGATATTTGATGAGAAACTCAGTGTTCGTGAAACCGAGAAACTGGTGAAAACGATTTTGAATCCATCTAAAAAGAAGAATACAGTATTATCTGACTCAGCAGAAGATGCGATTTATGACAGCCTCGAAGAAAAGATGAAGAATATTACCGGAACGCGTGTATTTATTCACAGAAAGAAGAACAATAAAGGAAAGATAGAGATCGAATACTATTCAAGAGATGATCTGGACAGAATTATAGATTTATTTGAATCTATTAAATAGTAAAGGGGTATGATATGAGTACAATTTTTAATAGTATTGGTATTGATCCTGGAATTATCGTTATTGTTCTGTTGATTGTAGTTTTGGTATTGATTGCATCTACAATAAGCAGTAATATGAGATTGACTCGTCTGGAAAGAAAATATAAGATGTTTATGAAAGGAAGCGATGCACAGTCGCTTGAAAAAACTTTCGTTCGTAAATTTACACAGATTGATCATTTGTTTGAGTCAAAAGAAGAACATGAACAGGCAATACGCACTCTGGCTAAACATTATAAAGTACTTTTCAGCAAATATGGAGTGGAAAAGTATGATGCATTTGATGATGTCGGAGGAAAACTGAGTTTCGCACTGGCATTGCTTGACAGAGAAAACACAGGATTGATCTTGAATGCAGTACACAGTCGAGATAATTGTTTCCTGTATCTGAAGGAAATTGTAAAAGGTGAATCTTATGTGATGCTCAGTCAGGAAGAAGTAGAAGCACTCCGTAAGGCTGTTAATTTTGGCCTCGGAGAAGTAAGTGAAACTGAGACAAAAAAGAAAGAAAAATAATATATTTGTCAATTTTCAGGAGGAGAAAAAATGTTAGACATTAAATTCGTGAGAGAAAATCCAGAAATAGTAAAGCAGAATATCAGAAATAAATTCCAGGACAGTAAACTGGAACTGGTAGACAAAGTTATTGAATTAGACAAAGAAAATCGAGAGATCAAACAGGAAGTAGAGGCTCTCAGAGCAGAAAGAAACAAAATCTCCAAACAGATCGGTGCCCTGATGGGACAGGGGAAACGTGAAGAAGCAGAAGAAGTCAAGAAACAGGTTGCTGCATCTGGTGCAAGAATTGATGAACTTTCTGCAAGAGAAAAAGAAGTAGAAGAAGAACTTCTCAAAAATATGATGATTATTCCAAACATTATTGATCCGTCTGTACCGATTGGTAAAGATGACAGTGAAAATGTAGAAATCGAAAAGTTTGGTGAACCGGTAGTTCCAGATTACGAAATCCCATATCATACAGATATCATGGAAAACTTTGACGGAATTGATCTGGACAGCGCAAGACGTGTTGCAGGTAATGGATTTTATTATCTGATGGGAGATATTGCAAGACTTCATTCAGCAGTTATTTCATATGCCCGTGACTTTATGATCAATCGTGGTTTTACTTATTGCGTACCTCCTTTCATGATCAGAAGCAATGTTGTAACAGGTGTAATGAGCTTTGCTGAAATGGACGCAATGATGTACAAAATTGAAGGTGAAGACCTGTACCTGATTGGAACAAGTGAGCACTCTATGATTGGTAAATTCATTGATCAGATTGTTCCGGAAGAAGAACTTCCAAAAACACTGACAAGCTACTCTCCATGTTTCCGTAAAGAAAAGGGTGCACACGGCCTGGAAGAAAGAGGCGTTTATCGTATTCATCAGTTTGAAAAACAGGAAATGATCGTTGTCTGCAAGCCTGAAGAAAGCCCGATGTGGTTTGAGAAACTGTGGCAGAATACAGTTGATCTGTTCCGTTCTCTGGATATTCCGGTTCGTACCCTGGAATGCTGCTCTGGTGACCTGGCAGACCTCAAAGTGAAATCTCTTGACGTAGAAGCATGGTCTCCAAGACAGAAGAAATATTTCGAAGTAGGAAGCTGTTCTAATCTGGGTGATGCACAGGCACGTCGTCTGAGAATCCGTGTAAATGGAAAAGACGGTAAAAAATATCTTGCACATACACTGAACAACACTGTAGTAGCTCCTCCGAGAATGCTGATCGCGTTCCTGGAAAATAACCTGAATGCTGACGGTTCTGTAAATATTCCGGAAGCACTGCAGCCATATATGGGCGGCATGAAGAAAATCGAGAAAAAGACCCGCGCATAAGGGTATGGAGGTGTACTTTTGCACAGCTATTTAAGGACAGTCGGTTTTTCAAAGATAAAGAAACGTACGGAGATGAAAGAAATCATTCTGGATGTTATTCGAAACTACGATGAAAAAAATCTGGTAGAGGATTACCCGGACGGTACTTTTGCTGAATTTTCCAAAAACTATGGATACGACTGTGGAATTACTGTTTGTGGTCAGTATGATGAAGATAACAGGTTTCACGTGGAATATTATTATCCCTTCTTTAAGGGAACCGGAATTACAACAAAGGAACCGGTGACAGTAGAGCGGCATGCAGACAAGGAATCCTTTGCTGGTGCCTGTGATGATCTGAGAATAGGAATCACGTTAATCTTTTATCTGCAGAACGGTGCACGATATATGCTGGAAAGAGATAAAGGCAATGTTCTGAAGAAACCACTGACGCTGACAGGGCTTGCTGATGAAGGGCGAATTCTTCTTCCGGTTTTAAAAGATAAAGAAGCAGTGAAAGTAGAGCAGGAAACCAGTAAAAATCGCAGTTCATTGATTGCAGCAGCCAGAAATGGTGACGAGGAAGCAATGGAAAGTCTTACAATGGAAGATATGGATACATATTCTATGATTTCTCATAGGATTGTGAATGAAGATATTTTTACGATTGTAGACTCCTATTTTATGCCTCAGGGAATCCAGTGCGATCAGTATGGGATTCTGGGAGAAATTCAGGAAATACATCATACCCGTAATGAAATGACAGGTGAAGAACTTGTTCAGATGACAGTAGAGAGCAATAATATGACGTTTGATATTTGCATCAATAAACAAGATCTGCTGGGAGAGCCAGCTGTCGGAAGACGATTCCGCGGTAATATATGGCTTCAGGGACAACTGCATTTCTGAGAAAAAAGGAAGACATTCCAGACCCGCAGAGGGCATTAAACAATTACTGTTTTAAGGTATAAATGTTTCGTAAATATACATCAGATGTGATCTGTAAAACAGATTTCATCTTATGTATAGCGGAACATTTTTCTTAAAATATATGTGTTTTGGAGAAAATCCTCTTAGTACTTATTTATAAGTTGTCAAAATAAAGGACTTGTTTTTTTATCAAAGATATAGTACAATTTCATTCATGAGATATTGGTCCTGTTAGTTTAACGGATAAAACAAGCGCCTCCTAAG
>CAKRTP010000112.1 GCA_934402155.1 uncultured Blautia sp.
GAATTCTATGATTGCATCATCTTCCCAGAGCACCAGGCTTTGAACTACAGCGTATTATATCGCTTGTTTTCCCACTTTTCAGAACAAACCCCAGTTTTGCTTGACGCAGAACTGGGGTTTGTCGATACTCTGTACTACATAAAATTATGTAGCTAAAATACATAGTCCTGAATATTTCATTCTAGGTATGCTGCTGGTATAATTGCACTAAAAGATCGGTGAAAAAGCCGATTACTTTGTCAAAATTGCGAAGGAGGGAACAGCAATGGATGAAGAAACATTGTTTGAGATGTCTGTTGACACGTTAGACGATCTGCCGTCCATAAAGGACATATACGACCTGAGCGGGAAAGTGGCAGTCGTCAGCGGAACCGTTGGTCTGGCACTGAGCGTCATTTACCGGCTTGCCAGCTGCGGCGCAAAGGTGGTTTTCGGTGCCCGCCGGGAGAATCTGGGCCAGATGGTTGAGGATCATCTGCGCCAGATGGGTCTGGAGGTTCGTTTCCATAAGCTGGATGCCAGCAGCGTGGAAAGCTGTCAGGAGATTGTCGCCTTTGCGGAGGAAACCTATGGCACGGTGGACATTGTGGTTCCTGTGGCCGCCGCCTTTTTTGCCAGAGCCTTTGTGGACATCAAGGAATCGGAATATGACAAAATTGTGGATGTGGACCAGAAAGGGCAGTACTTTCTGGTGCAGGCCGCAGCCCGCAGCATGATCCGAGGGGGACGGGGCGGCAAGGTGGTTACGGTTGCGTCTGTTGCCTACCGTGGTGAGGATATGCCCAAGCTTGCCATGATGACGGCTTACAATTCCGCCAAGGCAGGTGTCGTAGGTATGACCCGGGGCATTGCCAAGGAGCTGAAGCAGTACGGCATCAATGTCAACTGCGTGGCCCCAGGCGGTATGGTAACCCCCGGTGCAATCTTTAACAATGCCACTACAGCCGCCCTGTATGGCGCAGAATGGACCCACTATGTTACGGAATATGGTTCTTCCGTTCCTGTGGCCTCCAATCCGGACGAAATTGCCCGGATGATTCTGACCATGTGCACCCCCATGTCCGACTTTATGTATGGCCAGCTCATCGAGGTGGACGGCGGCAGTCAGTATTCCTTCCAGGATAAGCCCTGGAGCTATACCATGGAAGGCGGCGTTCACGGCTAAAGGGCATTCCCGGCAAGACCGGTTCAAAATAAAATCTTTGGAAGGAGACACAGTTATGGCAATTACATCCAAAAGCACTCTGCGGGACGTTCTGAAGGATCCCAGAGCTGTAGCCATCATCGAGGAGTACGTTCCCGGCTTCGTGGAGGAAAAGGCAGATCTTCTGGGGCCTGTCCTGGGTATGAAACTCAATATGTTGCTGAAATTCCCCCAGGCTGGCTTTAAGAAAGAGGATATTGCCGCCATCTGTGAGAGAATGGACGCACTGGATGCCTGACACCAACACTGAAAAAGGAGAATGAACGATGTCTGAAAAAGCCGATGTAAAAACCTCCCGTATGCAAAAGGGCCGCAAGACCATCAATTATCTGCAAAAGATGAAGGATGAAGGCACCCCCCTTGTCCAGATGTGCCCCGGTCCCCGGGATCAGTTCTGGACCATGGCAGCGGAAATGGCCGATGTGGATATTTGTCGCCTGACCGTACCCGGTGACGGCTCCGATCCCGAAATGCAGATTAAAATTGCGCCCTACTGGATCAAGTGTGTCCGCAATGCCGCCAAGATGATCCATATCAACTTCTATATGCAGACGCCTACCTACGCTTCTAAGGAAGCAGCCGTTGCCAACGGCGCCATGTACATGAACTGTGGCGCAGACTCCTTGCTGCCCATGGGCATTACTAACGAGACGCTGAAGTATATGGCGGATAACTATCTGGTGGTCTTTGGCCACATCGGTGCGCTGTCCGGCTGGCAGACCAGCCGCCAGGGCGGCTATAAACGCCTGGGCACTACTGCCGAGAGTGCTATGGAAGTATTCAAGATGGGTTACGAGTACCAGGAAAACGGTATGATGGCCATGACCATTGAGTTGACGCCCATGGAAGTCACCAACGCCATTGCCAAGAAGCTGCGGGTTCCCGTTATCTCCATTGCCGCCGGCGGCGCCGCGGATGGCTGTGAGATGGTGGACTTTGATACCTTCGGCATGATGCCGAAGCTGGCCTCCCATGCAAAGGTTTACGGTGAATTCTTCCCCTTCGCCGTAGAAGCCTACATGAACTGGGCCGAGGATGTGCGTGAGCATAAGTATCCCGAAGAAAAGCACGGCTATCATATGGATCCGGCCGAGCTGGAAAAATTCATGAACGCTCTGGAAAAATTCTAAGTACGCTTAAGCTGGCCGGGGTCCGCGTCGTTTGTCTGCGGACACCCGGCCTTTCCCATTATTGTGCTTTCTTTTTTGCGTGAAATCGTGTATGATTGAAAAAAGGGGGTGTTTTTATGCTACAGGAGGAGCTTCCATGGAAGCAGCTCTATGAAATGGCAGTTGTGTGCTGCCGCCACAGGAAATTGCGTGGCTTCTCGGAACAGCTTTTGGGGGAACTGGAAAAACTGATTCCCTTTGATGAGGCCATGATTCTCTATCTGGATGGAAACCAGAAGCTGGCGGATTACTATCTGTACCATATTGACCCCAAGTGGGCATATCTATATGTGCTTTACTATTCTAAGGCAGAACAGGGAATGTACGGTTACTCCGGGGGAAAGCTGGACATTACGAAGGATGTGATTATCCATGTCTGGGAGAATGAAGAATCGGCAGAGGTGATCCCGGATTATATCCGGCCTCAAAAGCTTGTCAGCTCTATGGCTTTTTACCTACGGGATCAATCCGGTTGCATCCGTACCATTTTCTCCCTGGACCGTTTGTCCAAAAAGCACTTTACCCAACAAGAGGCAGAGCTTGTCCGGGAGGCCAAGCTCCTTTTGGAGCTGCATCACCAAATGCTCTATACAGCCGGTACAGAGGATGGTCTGGACAGCATGGAGCTGGAATGCCTGACAGGCCGGGAAATGGAGGTTGTGAAGCTGCTCCAGCAAGGGCTGTCTCCAGCGAGCATTTCCCATGTGCTGCACATTGCTCCGTCTACCACCAACCGACACATCTCCAACATCTATAAAAAGATCAACGTGAACTCCCGTGTGGAGCTGATGATAAAGATTCGGAAAAAGAATTGAAAATCCGGGCAAATGCCCTTTTGATAAAAAGAGGAACGAATGATGCAAATTGCATATGGTGCGCAGGCGCGCGCGAAACTTCTGTCCGGCGCTGACCGGCTGGCCGATGCTGTTCGGGTTACTTTGGGTCCCAAGGGACGAAACGGGGCGGTCCATCAAAAGAAGAATACACAAGGTGCCTCCTTTGCCGACCGGGCAGAGCCGGGGGCACCGGTGCTGATTACAAACGACGGAGCAACCATTGCGGAAAGCATTGTTCTGCCGGATCCAATGGAGGATTTGGGGGTACAGCTGCTGCGTCAGGTCTCCAATAAGGCCAAGGAGGCGGCGGGGGACGGCACATCCACTGCCATTGTGCTGGCCCAGGCCATGCTGCATGAAACCTTCCGCTGCGCATCTGCGGGGGCAGATTCTTTGGCATTGCGGCGCGGCATGGAAAAGGCGGGGAAAGCTGCCGGGAAAGCCCTGGAGGAGATGTCCATCTCTGTGACGGATGAAAAGGCTCTGGCCCGAGCAGCGGCCGTTTCCTGTGGAGATCCGGAGCTGGGTGCGCTGATTGGCCGTGCCTGCGCTGCGGTAGGCCCCGAAGGTGTTGTACAGGTAGAGGACGGGCAGAAACAAGACACCACCTTGGAATTGCAGCAGGGCATTGTCCTGGAGCGGGGGTTCCTGGCCCCGGAAATGGCAACGAATCCGGACAAAACATCGGCAGAGCTGGATGATCCCTACATTCTCCTGTGCGACAGCAAGCTGGATGATATCCAGGTGCTTCTGCCTGCTTTGATTGCCTGCGCGGAGGATGGCCATGACTGCCTGATCCTCTGCGAGGAACTCAGCGGCAATGCCCGCAGTACCATTCTGCGTACCAATCTGCAGGGCGACATCACAATTGTCTGCATTGAGGCCCCGCTTTATGGAGAAGGCCGCCGGTGGCGGATGGAGGATCTGTCCATCCAGTTGGGCGCAACCTATTTCCAGCAGGGGCTGCATATGGATTTGCGGGATATCCGCCCTGAGCAATTTGGCAGAGCGGGTCATGTAACGGTTACCAGGCAGCGAACAGTGATTTCAGAGCCTGGCGGAGATCCGGAAAAAATGCAGCAGCGCATTGCCCAGCTGCGGTATTTGGCTTCCCATGAAGAATACGAATTCAACCGCAAGCGCCATGCCGAGCGTCTGGCACAGCTGGTTTCGGGTGTGGCGGTGATTCGCGTAGGCGGAAAGACCCAGACCGAGCTGTGGGAGCGGAAGATGCGGCTGGAGGACGGTGTTCATGCCGCCCGGGCTGCCCAGGCAGAGGGAATTGTTCCCGGCGGCGGTACTGCATTTTTGCGGCTGATTCCCAAGGTAAACGAAAGCATGGCGGCTCTTTCCGATGAAGAGCAGATGGGTGTTCGGGCTGTAGCCAGGGCGTTGGAAGCACCTGTGCGCCAGATTGCCGAAAATGCCGGACAGGATGGCAGCTATATGGTGCAAAAGCTCATGGGCATGGCGCCGGAAATGGGCTATGACGCGGCAGAAGATTGCGTCTGCCCTATGGCGGACAGCGGCATCATAGACCCTGTACGGGTGGTGCGCACCAGTCTGGAAAGCGCCCTTTCTGTGGCGGCAACCATTCTGACGGTTCAGGCAAGCGTTGTGGGGGGAGTCGAACGAGTATGAATCCGGAAATTCTTTTTGCACAGTATGCAGCCCAGTGTCCCATAGAGATTCCGCCTGAAGCCGTGGATGAAGAACTGCAAAAGCTGGTACTGGAAGAAAAACAGCGTATGCAGTATGAAACATTAACAGGGGCAGCCATCCATCTGGCACCCCAGCAGGAGCTGGAAGAACGCATGGAAGTACTTCAGGCAGAGGCACTGTGCAGGGCGAGAGAGCGTCTTGTGCTGGAAAAAATTCTGCGGGAACAGCCCCTTCCCGTAACCCGGGAAGACCTAGAGGCCGAAGCCGAAGCCATGGCGCAGCGGCAGGGCACCACCGTAGAAGCGCTGCGCCGCTTCTTTGAGGAGGACCTTTCTATGCTCCAGCGGGATTTGAAGCAGCGCAAGGCCATGGCCTGGGCCTGTGCGCAAATGGAGGAACCTGTATAAACTCCAGCCTTGGCCCAGCCCTACCGGTTGGGCAACACAATTCCCAGGCAGATGCAGTGCAGCCCGTTTCTACCGGTAATTGGCAGGCAAGGACAACGACGAACCCGGAGAAATTCCGAAAAATCTATCGACTACAGCCCCCTTTCATGCTATAATCAGAAAAAGCGCGCGAAAGGGGGGCTTTTTTATGGCCGAAGAACTGAAAAAACCCAAAGCCCCCCTGAGTGTGGGGCTGCTGGCCCATGTGGACGCGGGGAAGACCACCCTGTCGGAGGCGATGCTCTAT
>CAKRTP010000113.1 GCA_934402155.1 uncultured Blautia sp.
CTGTTTCTTTCCTGTCAACCCTTTTCAACCATCATTTTATTTTGTGTAAACAAATGGCACCCGCCAATAAATGACTGATGCCAGAATTTATACTCTCTTATTCTATGTTTCCTGCCTAATCTCCACCAATTGCGGTATATCCTCTACATGTTTTGCAAAATAATCTGCCTCATCCAGTTCTCCTTTTTCTCCATATCCATACAGGCATCCGATAAATGGACTTTTACAGGATCTGGCACATTCCAGATCCTGCCTTCTGTCTCCGACCACCAGATAAGATCCTGGATATTCCCGGATGATCTCCTGCACAATTTCCGTCTTTGGTCGGAATCCATATGATTCACAGTCATAGAAATGATCGAACCACCGTTCCATCCCAAATTCTTTCCAGTGTGCCTCACGGTAAGCAGCCTTACAGTTGCTTAAGATCACAAGATGATATCCCCGGTTCTTCAAAGCTGTAAGCATCTCTTCCGCTCCCGGATACCACACTGCCTTATGTTTTCGGATCTGCCTGACCATCAGATCTCCTACCATCCTGCTTGCCTGATCTTTATATTTCTGATCCAGTTCCGGCAAAAAAGTATCCCACATTTCCTGACTGTTCAGTCCAAGCCAGCTGGCAATTTTCGATGATTCTATCTCCTGTTCTTCCACAACTTTCTGTTCTGTCAGCCACTGATAGGTTTCCCGGAATGCCGGTTCGTAGATTCCCAGTGTATGATGGATTGTTCCATCATAATCGAATATGATCGTTTTTATCATCGTTTATTCCCTTGTCTTTTAGAGCTGTTTCATCAGATTGACCATCTCAATAGCAGATAAAGCACAATCATATCCTTTATTTCCCGCCTTGCTGCCCGCACGTGCGATCGCCTGCTCAATATTCTCTGTTGTAATCACTCCGAATAAGACCGGAATTCCTGTCGCAAGTTCAACCTGTGCGATTCCTTTGGCAGATTCATTGCACACCAGATCATAATGTGAAGTATCCCCGCGAATGACTGCTCCCACGCAGATGACTGCATCGTATTTTCCTGACTGTGCCATTTTCTGTGCTGTCAATGGAATCTCAAAAGCTCCCGGCACCCATGCGGCAGTAATATTCTCTTCTTCTACCCCATGTCTGACCAGTCCGTCAACTGCTCCTCCAAGTAATTTATTTACAATGATCTCATTGAATCTTGCTGCTACGATACCAACTTTCATTCCCTCTGGTGCTACTACTTTTCCTTCTACTAAATTAATCTGTCTCATGTTTTTTCCTCCTGATATTAACTGTTTTTTATAAACTGATTTCTTTAAAAATATGACCCATCTTTTCCTGTTTTGTCTTCATATATTTTCGGTCATACTTTTGTGGCGGGATCTCCAGCGGCACTCTTTTATTGATCTTCAGACCAAAACCGCCAAGTCCGTAGACTTTTTCCGGGTTATTGGTCAGTAATCTTAATGATTTCACACCGAGATCTGACAGGATCTGTGCCCCGATCCAGTACTCTCTGAGATCTGGTGCAAAGCCCAGCTTTACATTAGCTTCCACAGTATCATAGCCCTGTTCCTGAAGCGCATATGCCTTGATCTTGTTGATCAGACCGATTCCTCTTCCTTCCTGCCTCATATAAAGAATGATTCCTCTTCCCTCCGCTTCTACCTGACGCATTGCTGTCTGTAACTGCAAGCCGCAGTCACATCGAAGTGATCCAAACGCATCTCCTGTCAGGCACTCGGAATGTACCCGGCAAAGCACATCTTCACCATCTCCTATGTCACCTTTTACCAGTGCCAGATGATGCTCTCCTGTAATATCATTGATGTATCCATGGATCTTAAAATCGCCGTACTGTGTCGGAAGGTTCGCAACGGCTTCTTCTTTTACATGTCTTTCATGAATTCTAATATAATCCTGTAGGTCACGGATCGTGATAAATGTAAGATCATGTTCTTTTGCCATTTCCCATAACTGTGAGGTACGCATCATAGTGCCATCTTCTTTCATGACCTCACAGCACACACCGCATTCCTTCAATCCGGCCAGTCTCATAAGATCTGTGGTTGCTTCTGTATGGCCATTCCGCACCAGAACTCCGCCTTTTCTGGCAATAAGTGGAAATACATGTCCTGGTCTTCTGAAATCTTCCGGTTTGGATTTATCATCCACACATTTCAAAATAGTGTAGGAACGTTCTGCTGCCGAAATACCGGTCGTTGTGTCCACATGATCCACTGCCACAGTAAATGCCGTGCTGTGATTGTCCGTATTCTCAGCAACCATCGGCGGAAAATTTAATTTCGCCGCAATTTCCACGCTCATCGGTGTACAGATAAGGCCCTTTGCATAAGTCGCCATAAAATTGATACTTTTCTGGGTTGCAAACTCTGCTGCACAAATCAGATCTCCCTCGTTTTCTCTGTCCGGATCATCCGTAACCAGAACGATTTTCCCTTCCCGCAGATCTCTCAGTGCTTCTTCAATTGTGTTATACTGATAGTCCATTTATATATCCTCCTGTTCTAAAACCCGAATTTCTCAAGAAACTCCATCGTAATTCCGGATTCTTTTTTCTCTTCTTCGTTTTTCCTGATACCAAGCAGTTTTTCTACATATTTTCCGATCACATCATTTTCCAGATTAACCAGATCTCCCGTCACTTTTTCCAGAAGCGTAGTCTCTTCTCCCGTATGCGGAATAACGGACACCTGAAAACCTGCTTCATCGACTTTTGCCACTGTCAGGCTGATTCCATCAATGCAGACAGAACCTTTTTCTACGATCAGATGTAAAATCTCTGGTGATGTCTTAATCGATACCCAGATAGCATTTTCTTCCCGAATCATGGAACTGATCACACCGGTTCCATCAATATGACCACTTACAATGTGTCCCCCAAACCTGCCATCAGCTGCCATTGCACGTTCCAGATTTACCTGGCTTCCCGTTTTGCAGCTGCCGAGACTGCTTCTCCTGATCGTCTCTGCCATCACATCCGCGGTAAATCCATCCGGCTGGATCGATGTAACTGTCAGGCACACGCCATTTACGGCAATGCTGTCACCAATCTTTGTACCTTCCAGTACTTTTCTGGCTTTTACTGCCAGGACCCCTGATCCACCGGTCAGCTGCATATAACGGACTTTTCCTTTTTCCTCTACGATTCCCGTAAACATAGTTCCTCCTGTTCTTTTTCGCACACCTGGCATCTTATCCGGATGTCCTCTCCAATCTGACTGATATCTGTATACTTCAGTTCCACTGCTTCGGATGGGAATTCAACTCCGATGCCTTCCACCGGTGTCTTACTATTCATGCCGCCAAACAGCTTCGGCGCCATAAAAACCTGTACTTCTTTTACAATTCCCTCCCGCAGAGCACTGTCATTTAACGTGCCTCCGCCTTCCAGAAGAATACTGTCAATGCCGCTGTTTCCAAGCTCTCTCATCAGTTTTTTAAGGTCTATCTGCTTCTTTTCATCCGGGCAGCAGATAGTCTCAACTCCCATGGCATGTAATGTTTTTATTTTCTCTTCTGTATTTTTCTCATCCGCATAAACTACGATCGTCCGGTACTTTTCTGCACTTTTTATGATCTGGCTGTCCAGCGGAATCCTGAGCTTGCTGTCACACAGGATCCGAACCGGGCTTTTCCAGCCTTCTATCCTGACATTTAACATCGGATCATCTGCAAGCACAGTTCCAATACCGGTCATAATTCCCATGTACTGATGCCGCATATGCTGCACTTCTTTTCTTGCCGCTTCTCCGGTAATCCATTTCGATGCTCCTGTCTTCGTCGCGATCTTCCCGTCCAGTGTCATGGCATACTTCATCACTACGTAGGGAGTTTTCGTTGTAATATAATGAAAAAATACAGGATTCAGCCGGTCACATTCTTCCCTCATAAAATCCTCGACTACAATAACACCGGCTTCCCGCAATATCTGTACTCCTTTTCCTGCCACTTTCGGATTCGGGTCTCTGGAACCGATCACCACTTTTTTGATTTTCTGTTCAAGAACTGCTTCCGTACATGGAGGTGTCTTTCCATGATGACAGCAAGGTTCCAGAGTAACATAAAGCGTCGCGCCTTCTGCGGATTCTGTAAGTGAAGCAATCGCATTGCGTTCTGCGTGAAGCTCTCCATACTTTTTATGATAGCCTTCTCCGATGATCCGCCCGTCTTTTACGATCACTGCCCCTACCATCGGATTCGGATTGGTCCAGCCTTCTCCTTTCCTGGCCAGCCTAATTGCCCGAAGCATGTATTCCTGATCCGTCACTTTTATTCCTTCTTTCTTATTCCTGTTTTTTGCCGGGATATCATCAGAACACTACGGAGTAATTTCCTGTAAAGGGAACAAAGCGGACAAGTCCGCTTCAAACTCCCTAAATCCCTATAAAGTAAAAAAATCCCTGCAGAAATATCTACAGGGGATTCGATCTGTTACATATGATTGATAAAGGAATGTTCTTATTTTTCATATAAAAAAGCTCTGAAATGGATCACCATCTCAGAGCTTCGATAACACATTCATTCATACAAAATCAACTGTACTATCATCTTCTTTCATCCAGACTGTACTGTCGGCTCCGGAATCTCACCGGATCATGCCTCTCGGCTCGCGGGCTTTACCGCCGGTAGGGAATCACACCCTGCCCTGAAGATATCTTTTTGTTTATCATAATACTTTATTCAGGATTTGTAAAGCAGAAATGTAAAAGTAGTGAGTAATTTTCCTCCAAAATCAGATACTTATTCATTTCTACTATATATAGTGATTCCAATAGAAAAGTCAAATTTAACGAAGAACTGCCATCATCTCCACCTTGGTAAGCTGAAAATTTTAATGGCGATGCTGCTACTTCTTCGCATTCTCTTCCAGTTCCAGCATGTACTTATCAAAGTCAGACATAAATAGCCTATCCTGAATGATACGATATTTTTCAAATTCGGTTTCAGCTTTTGCCTTGGCAATCTCTGCTGTGATCTTACCTGCATCCTGAAGAACCTCTCTGTCATCAGCCATCAGGAATAGATCCAGTCGCTTTGACCAATCTTCCATCGTCATCGGAATATGACGTTCCGCACGGTCCTCTGCTAAGTCCAGATAAGCAGATACAATACGCTCCAGTGAACGCATTTCTTTCTCTGAAAGATAATTCTTCGCAATGCTCACATCGCTTTTTACAATCTTACCTTCCGGTGCTGCTGCCCAAGTGGTTAATCCCATATGTGGCTTATCTGCATCGGCCCGCTCATAAATCAATTCCGCTGCTGTATGTCCATGAACCAACCTTTGATGGTGTAGTCCTTCACGATGCCATTGGCCCACTTACGAAACTGCACCGCTCGCTCATTATTAACCTTGAATCCGACTGCAATAATCATTTGAAGATTATAATGCTTTGTATCACGAGTTACCTGACGGGAACCTTCGGTTTGAACTATTCGGAAATTCCGAATAGTTGAATCTTCCTCAAGCTCTGAGTCGGAATAAATCTTCTTAATATGCTCATTGATTGTACGAACATCCACATC
>CAKRTP010000114.1 GCA_934402155.1 uncultured Blautia sp.
CCTTTCTTTTATTCTTCCGATCTTCTCAAAAGATCATACTGTTCAATCTCTGTGCCGAGATCAACCGCAAGTTTCTGCTGCGGATGTGGTGCGCTCTCGACAGAATTTCCATCTTCATCATAGATTGCCTTTACAACTGCTTCGATATTTCTGCCATCCGGCTTCATGATCTCAACAGTCTCACCTACTGTAAATTTGTTTCTCTGAGTGATATGAGCAAAACCGTTCTCATCAACTTCCTCTGCATATCCCAGATAAGTATATTCCTTAACGTAGGTATTATTATCATAGATCTGCGTATTCTCATCTGGTTTGCCATAGAAGAAACCTGTCGTAAACTGACGATACGTACAATTGGAAATCTGTTCCTGATACCAGGACATATTTGCTTTGTATTTCTCCGGTGATTCCAGATAATCATCAATCGCCTTGCGGTAAGTTCTCGCAACAGTAGCCACATAAAGCGCTGTCTTCATACGACCCTCGATCTTGAGACTGTCAATCCCACTGTTAAGAACATCGTCCATGTGTTCAACCATACACAGATCTTTGGAGTTAAAGATATAAGTTCCTCTCTCATTCTCAAAGACCGGCATATATTCACCCGGACGTTTCTCCTCAACAATGGAGTATTTCCAGCGGCACGGATGTGTACAGGCGCCCTGGTTTGCATCCCTGCCCACCAGATAGTTGCTGAGCAGGCAGCGGCCGGAATAGGAAATGCACATCGCACCATGTACAAATGTTTCAATCTCCATGTCATCCGGGATATTCGCACGGATCTCGCGGATCTCCTGAAGCGAAAGTTCACGCGCTGTCACAACACGTTTCGCACCAAGTCGATACCAGAATTTATATGTCTCATAATTTGTATTGTTAGCCTGTGTGCTGATATGGCACTCGATCTCTGGGCAGATTTCCTGTGCATAGGTAAAAATCCCCGGATCTGCAATAATCAGTGCATCCGGCTTTAATTCCTTGAGTTCCTGAAGGTATTCTCTGACACCAGGAAGATCTCCGTTATGGGCAAGAATATTCACTGTGACATAAACCTTCACCCCATGTTCATGAGCAAAAGCAATTCCCTCTGCCATGTCTTCACGGGAAAAGTTTTTGGCTTTGGCACGAAGTCCAAATGCTTCTCCGCCAATATATACTGCATCTGCGCCAAAAATCACCGCAATCCTGAGAACTTCCAGACTGCTGGCCGGCACCAGTAATTCAATTTTTCTCATAATTTCCTCTTTCCTGAACATTTCTTTCCGGCATTCATGCCGGATCTCCTGTTTTTACGCTAAGTGAGATTCCATCTCCCAGAGGTACGATACTGGTAAGAAGCTGCGGATGATGCTTCAATTCATAGAGGTACTCTCGCATTCTTTTATAGATCGTGCGGTTTCTGCGTTCCACCAGATAATGAGACTCTATCAGTTCGCCCTCCTGAAGCACATTGTCCGACAGAAGGATTCCACCAGGGGCAAGCAGACGTACCACATCCGGAAGCCAGTGGATATACTGTCCTTTGGCCGCATCCATAAAGATCAGATCATACCGCCCCGAAAGCGTCGGAAGAATCTCTCCCGCATCTCCTGTCAGAAAAGTAATCCTGTGCTCTTTACCTGCTCTGCGAAAGTTTTCTCTGGCAACCGGGATTCTCTTTTCATAATTCTCTATCGTTGTTATATGCATATCCGGCCGTCCGTATTCGCACATAAGAAGCGTGGAGAAGCCAACGGCTGTCCCCACCTCCAAAACCTGCAGCGGCCGTTTGACCGCCAGCAGTACTTTCATAAAGCTCTGCATTTCTTTGCGTATGATCGGAACCTCATTCTCAAGCGCATACCTCTCTAATTCTTCAAGAAAAGGCACATTGCCTGTATCCAGAGAATTAATATATGTGCGCATTCTCTCTTCTACGATCACGAAGCTGTTCCCTCCTGCTCTGCATCTCCAGCAAGAATACCCATGATTCTGTTTGGTGTGTAGGCAGTGCTCAGAAGATAAGTTCCCGGTCTCATCCTGCCGCTGTAGTTCGATAATTTTTCCTGCACCATAAACACAAGTGTATCATCGATCAAACCTTTGCTCTTGAGCGTTCTGGCAACATCATAACTGTTCGCATCTTCTTTGATAACGACAGTCACCTCCTGCCCTTCTCCCGGACTCATTGCATGCTGATTAAAGATATCATAGCCAAACTGATATGTGA
Source organism: uncultured Blautia sp. (assembly GCA_934402155.1). Lineage (GTDB taxonomy): Bacteria > Bacillota > Clostridia > Lachnospirales > Lachnospiraceae > Blautia_A. The sequence continues at coordinate 2,210 of CAKRTP010000114.1, forward strand.
CCTTACCGATCCAGATGATCAGAACAGCCACACAGACATACAGTGCTGTCTTAAAAAATCCTCCTGCCACTGCAACGCCAGCTGCTCCTATCCGGTCCTTCGTGTCTCCCATATACCGGCTCTCCTTTCTTAGATACGAGGAATATTCATCTCCACGCCATCTGTCAGTGTTCTGCATATTTTCTGCATCATCCTGCACAGAGCAAGCTCTGCATCCAGATAGGCATTTACCTCCGGAAAACTGCGAAGTTCCTCGGATTCCCTTGAAAGCAGTTCTGCTTTCTCCAGAAGATTTCCCTGTTCCCCCTCGTTCTGAAGCCTGAAATTCTCGGCGCGAAAACGCTGTACCCGCTCTGCCAGTTCAGGATTTTTGTTCAGGTTTTCTTCCTGTTTCTTAAATTCCTTATATATCTGGCACTTCTGGATTGAAACCAGAAGTGCATGAATATTCCTGTTTACTGTTTCCATTTGTATTATTTATGCCTCCATGATGATCGGAAGAATCATCGGGCTTCTCTTGGTGCGTTTCCAGAGGAACTCGCTGAGTGCATCCTTTACTACGTTTTTGATCTTTCCCCAGTCAGTGATATTTCGCTCCAGGCAGGAATCCAGTGCAGATTCCACAACTTCTTTTGCGTGTTCCATAAGATCCTCAGACTCCCTCACATAGACAAATCCTCGGGATACGATATCCGGTCCTGCAAGGACTACATTGCTGTGGCGTTCCAGGGTCATGACTACGATCATGATTCCGTCCTCAGCCAGATGCTGGCGGTCGCGGAGTACGATATTACCTACATCTCCAACTCCAAGTCCATCCACAAGGATCGCGCCTGTCTGTACAGATCCTGTCACTTCTGCGCTGTATTCATCCAGTTCCAGAACATTTCCTGATGCCAGGATAAAAATATTCTCTTTCGGGATCCCCAGATCTTCTGCAACATGTTTCTGAGCTGTCAAATGACGATATTCTCCATGCACCGGAACTGCATATCTCGGTTTGACAAGAGAATAGATCAGCTTGATCTCTTCCTGGCAGGCATGTCCTGATACATGGACATCCTGGAAGATAACCTTGGCACCCTTCATGGAAAGTTCATTGATAACCTTGGATACAGCCTTCTCATTTCCCGGGATCGGGTTGGAACTGAAAATGATCGTATCATTTGGTTTGATCGTGATCTTCTTGTGAATATTGGCCGCCATACGTGAAAGAGCTGCCATAGACTCACCCTGACTTCCTGTTGTGATCAGAACAACCTTGTCATCAGGATAATTTTTTACCTGATCGATGTCGATCAGCGTATTCTCCGGAATACGCAGATATCCCAGCTCGGACGCTACAGAGATAATATTGACCATACTGCGTCCCTCTACCGCTACTTTTCTTCCGAAGCGATATGCAGTATTGATGATCTGCTGTACACGGTCCACATTGGATGCAAAGGTTGCAATAATGATCCTTGTCGTCCTGTGTTCATTAAAAAGACTGTCAAACACCTTGCCGACAGTACGTTCAGACATGGTAAAGCCCGGACGTTCCGCATTGGTACTGTCGCACATCAGGGCGAGAACACCTTTTTTGCCTATTTCAGCAAAACGCTGCAGATCAATGGCATCTCCGAATACCGGTGTATAATCCACCTTGAAGTCACCTGTGTGGACCACGATTCCTGCCGGAGAATAGATTGCCAGTGCAGACGCATCCTGGATACTGTGATTTGTCTTGATAAATTCAACAGCAAAATCACCGAGATTGATCACCTGGCCATGCTTTACTTCTTTGAGTTTTGTGGAACGTACCAAATTGTGTTCCTTGAGTTTGTTGGTGATAAGTCCCAGTGTCAGTTTGGTAGAATAGATCGGGACATTCACTTCCTTCAGCACGTACGGAAGTGCACCAATATGATCCTCATGTCCATGAGTGATCACAAAGCCTTTGACTTTGGAAATATTTTCCTTAAGATATGTCACATCTGGAATGACAAGGTCAATTCCCAGCATATCGTCCTCCGGGAAGGAAAGTCCACAGTCTACAACGACAATACTGTCGCCATACTCAAATGCTGTGATATTCATTCCGATCTGTTCCAGTCCGCCCAGCGGAATGATCTTGAGCTTTGCGGCACTCTTACGTCCACGTCTGCCGGTGCCTCGGCTCTGCGGTTTGTTCTGCTGCTTTGCAAGTGATTTCAGAGCAGCTTTTGCCGGTGCTTTTGGTGAGCTGTTCCTGAAATTTGTTCTGCTGTTCCGCTCGGTTTTGTCTGTCTTGTCATTTCTGTCTGTCTTTTCGTTTTTGTCACTATATCTGCCGTTTTTCTGCGGTTTGCCGTAACGATAATTATTTTTTCTGTTTGACGGTCTTCTGTTATCGTTCGGTTTTCTGTCGTAACTGCTGTATTTTCGTTGAGTTTCTTTTGCTTCGGCTGTATTTTCAGTTATATTATTTTCATTCTTCAATCAAGCACCTCCATATTATTCTGTGCATTTTTGCACACTAATTCAGGAATACCATCAGCATTCCCTCCAACTTCTGCAGACTGTATTTGATTTTGCATGCTCATCCTGTCGTCTGATGATCATGATTGCTTACAGTTCAAGGTCTACGTCATCAAGCATCTGCTCAAAAATTTTGTAAACTGCCTGCAGTTCTTCGTCATCTTCTACCATCTCATAGCAGGCTTCCGGTTCTTCACCTTCTGAAACATCCTTGAGGATATATGCGTCCGCTTCCTCCTCCAGGGAATCCGATACCAGGAGATAAGATACTCCTCCTATCATTGTCTGCTCTTCGATATAAAATTCTTCTGTTGTTCCGTCCGGAGACTGAAATCTGATTTTTTCCATCCTACTTATCACCCTTATTTTTTCAGAGAATCAAGATATCCCTGTAAAATAAAAACTGCTGCAAGTCCATCCAGATACTGCTTACGGTTCTCTCTTCGTACACCCGCTTCCATAAGAGTGCGGTCTGCCTCAACAGTTGTCAGTCTCTCGTCCCACATGACAACTTCAAGTCCTGTACGTTTCCTCAGCATCTCAGCAAACTCCAGCGCCTTCTCTGCGCGTTCCCCTACCGTGTTATTCATATTCTTCGGATAACCAACCACGATCTGCTCTACACCGTATTCTTTCGTCAGAGCTTCTATGCTTGCAAGGGTCTGCCGCAGCTTGTTCTCCTGTTTTCTCCAGATCGTATCCAGTCTTTGGGCAGTCAGTCCCAAAGGGTCACTGACTGCCACGCCAACTGTCTT
>CAKRTP010000115.1 GCA_934402155.1 uncultured Blautia sp.
ATTGTGCGCCGCGAGAAGGGCATTCCTGCGAACGATAAGACCATTGCGGAGCTCAAGGCGATTGCAGAATCTCTGGGCAGCGGCGTAGCGCCCTTCCCGCAGGAGGTTTAAGCTCGATTTCAGAAATTACGGGAAGCATCGTTTGTGATGCTTCCCGTAATCAGAAATGGCGCTTCCTGTAATCAGAAATCGATCAGTACCTTCATAACGCCGTCCGCGCGGGATGCGGCCAGTTCAAGGGCGCGCTGCGCCTGCGAAAAGGGGAAATGGTGGGTGATGATCTTATCCGCCTTCAGCGCCCCGCTTTTCATCAATTGCAGCAGCGGCGGATAGGCGTTGGCATAGCGGAACGTCGGCAGCAGGCGAATGCCCTTATTGAACAGGGTTTGCAGATCGATGCTGCGCTTGCCCACGGGTACGCCCACCTGAACGATGCTGCCGCCCTTTTTCAGCCACCGCATGGCGGCGTTGATGGCGATTTCGTTGCAGGTGGTATCAAATACCGCGTCCAGATCATTCGCCTGCATCGATGCGGATAGGGCGGTTTCGTCCAAACCATCCACGTTCAGCGGGCGCGCGCCCAATGCTTCCATGGTGTGCAGGCGCGATGGAACCACATCGGTCATAACCACATCATGAATGCCGAGACACTTTAGAACCAGCAGGATGCAGGCGCCGATGGGACCGCTGCCCAGTATGGCAGCGCGCTGCCCCGCGCCGATGCCGGCGGTGCGGATGGCGTGCAGCGCCACGGCAAAGGGTTCTACCATGGCGCCGTCCGCAAAGCTTACATTATCGGGCAGCTTGAAGCACAGGTGGGCGGGGCGCAGGCTGTATTCTACCAGCGCGCCTTCGCCGTAAGCGTCGGCAACTGCGGAGCCCATGAAGGACATATTGCTGCAAAGGTTGTAGCGCCCCGATGTGCACATTTCGCATTTGCCGCAGAAGAAGCCCGGCTCCGTGGTGATGCGATCGCCGATTCGCAGGTTCGAAACGCCTTCGCCGACCGCTTCCACGACGCCTGCGCATTCATGCCCCAGAATATGCGGGAATTTGATTTCGCCCACGCCGGTGCGGCCGCTGCGGAAATAGGCGACGTCCGAGCCGCATACGCCCACGGACTTCATGCGCAGAAGCACTTCGCCCCTGCCGACGGGCGGCATGGGCAGCGCGGAGAATTCGATCTTTTCCTTTGCCGTCAGAAAGGCGACTTTTCGAATCGTTTTCATTTGACGCCGCCTTTCTCAGAAGCCGATGCTCATTCCGCCGTCGACCACCAGCTCTGCGCCGGAAATGAATTTGGCTGCGGGGCTGAGCAAAAATGCCGCTGCGTTTCCGATATCGGCGGGTTCGCCGATGCGCGCCATCGGGGTGCGGGAAAGCACGCGCTGTTCGCGGGCGGGATCGCGCGTAAATACGGCGCGCATCATCTGGCTTTCGATGAAGCCGGGCATGATGATGTTCACGCGAATCCCCCTGGGCGAATACTCCGTTGCCAGTTCGCGCGTCATGCCGAGCAGCGCGGATTTGGATGCGGTATAGGCGGGCGTATCCGTAAGGCCGAAGATCGCGCTCATGCTGCCGATGAACAGGATCGCGCCCTCGCCGCGCGGCAGCATTCGACGGGCGCATTCCCGCGCCAGCGCAAAGCCACTGAGCACGTGGGTGTCGATCACATTCAGAAATTCCGCGTCGCTGGTCACCAGACTGGATTTTTTCAGGTGGTTTCCGGCGTTGTTGACGGCAGCGTAGAGCGGCCCGTAGGTCGCTTCGATCTGATCGATCAATGCGGGAATGCTTTCCAGATCGCGGATGTCGTGAACGATATAATGCGCCCGTTCGCCGATTTCCGCGCATGCGTCGATCAGCGTTTCTTCCGTGCGGCCGGTGATAACCACCTCGCCGCCGCAGGCGGCGATGGAATTCGCCATCGCGCGGCCGAGGCCGGTACCGCCGCCGGTGATCAGAATCAGGCGGCCTTCAAGGCTGAAAGCAGGATTCATAAGGATTCCTCCTATGGATGGTGTGTGGGATCAGAGAATGCCGAAGGTGCGGAAGGCTTCCGTTGCGCTCATGCCGTTTTCAATGGCTTTGCGCACCAGTTTTTCGCCGCGCGCCTTTTCGAGGGATTTTTCGATGACCTCCGCAATGAGGGCGCGGGGAATCGCCAATGCGCCGTCCATGTCCGCAAAGATCAGATCGCCGGATTGAATCGTTACCTGTCCGACCTCGATGCGGCAGCGATAGTCCGCCACCTGCGTGCGCACGCTCGAATCCTGCGCGTATGCGCCGCGGGAGAACACGGGGAAATCCTGCGTGAGCACCTGCGGCGTATCCCGATGATAACCATTGAGCACCGCGCCGACCGCGCCGCGCTTTTTGGCGGTGGCGGTAAGGAGCTCGCCCCAGTAGGCGCAGCGCATTTCGCCGCCGGACGCGAGATAGATTTCATTCGGCTGCAGCTGATCCAGTGCCTCGGTCAGCAGGCCGAACGGTTTTTTCTGCGGTCCGTAGACGTCGATCATCAGCACCGGCATGGCGTACCCTGCCAGCTTCATTTCGGGGCGAATGGGTTGAATGGATTGCGGCAGGAATTGATGATAGTATCCCATGCCGTCCAGAATGTCGCCCACAACGGGGGTGTACAGTTCGGATTTGATCAATTCAAAAAGCTCGCGGTCGTTGTTCCATTCCATGGTTTAATCCTCCTCTGCATTGATGGCGCGCAATGCGGCGCGCATGAATCCGAGCGCATATGCCATACCGGCGTGCCAGGGTGCGCCGCATTCCATTTGCGGCGTATGATCGGGAATCAGAACGCCGTGATAGTTGCAATCGCGCAGCAGGGTCAGCGCTTTGAGCATGTCGATATCGCCATCGTCCACAAACGTTTCCTGATAATGCGGCACCTTGCCGTGGACGTTGCGAAAGTGGATGTAGGAAAGCTTTCCCTGCGGCGCGTACTGCGCAATGGCCTGATAGATATCGCCCTCGCTCATTTCCTGAATGCTGCCCATGCAGAAGTCGAAGCAATTGCTGGGGCTGGGGTGCAGATCCGCCAGCTTCTGATACAGGCTCGGCTGATAGACCAGGCGCGCGTGACCGCGGATCGCCGGCATGGGCGGATCATCGGGGTGAGCGGCAAGCTGAACGCCGGCCTTTTCGGCGACGGGCAGCAGCGCATCCAGAAAATACCTGCATCGCGCCCACAGCGCTTCCGATGTGGTGGGTTCCAGATACCCGGGCGACGGATGATCATCGTAGGTCATGTTCCAGACCTCGCCGTTTGGAATCGGGAAGCTGATGCCGCCGTCCTCATAATCGAAGCAGGCGGTATCGGCGTTGCCGCGGGCCGCCAGACGGCGGGTATGTCCCCATACGCCCGCGATGGAAAAATTGTAGCCGAATACCGGAATGCCGGCGCGGCCGACGTCCGTGATGATCTGCTTCAGGTGCGCCAGCTGTTCATCCCGTTTCGGCCCGCCCAGCAGTACATCGTACCACTGGCTTGGGCAGAAGTTTTCGATGGCATGCAGCTTGAGTCCGGCGGCTTCGATATCGTCCCGCAGACGGCATAACGAAGCATAACTCCAAACATCGTCATCGCTGGTGTGACCGTAATTCTGCTTATCATCCGTGGTGGGTACGATGGCGCTGGTGTAGTAATTGGCAAGATGCGCAACGATGTGCGTGCAGCCGCATTGCCGCGCAAAGCGGTAGTTTTCAGGGGTAAGCATGTTTTTATACAGGCCGATACCCAAATACATGGCGGTGTCCCTCCTCGCAGCGTGAATATTGTATTTGAAGTATAATCGCAGCGCGCGGGAAACGTCTTGTCAGGAATTTGCGCGCTTTGTTGTAGATTGATATTCTACGGGGAAATTAGGGGTGAGTTTTGTGCAGGTCTATCGCGAGATCGAAGGCGATGTGATCAACAGCCGGAAGAGGATGCATTATGCGCTCAATACCGGCTATGAGCGCGTGAAGTATCCTCAATCGCATGATTTTTTTGAAATGCTGCTGGTGCTCAGCGGCCGGCAGGAATTGACGGTCAACGGCGTGCGCGCGGCGGTCGGCGAAGGCACGCTGGCGCTGCTCCGCCCCGGCGAGGTGCATTCGCGCAGGTATCTGTCGCCCGGACAGCATATTAATTTTGCATTTTCCGCGCAGATCGCGCAGGAGATGTTCACCTATCTGGGGAATGATTTCCCAAGCCGGCAGCTGCTTACGGCTCCGGCGCTGCTGTACGTCGTGCTGGATCGGACGCAGGTGGAGGATTATCGGGATCGCTTTGACCAGATCAATATGATCCCGATCAGCGAGGCGGAGCGATCCAGAACATTGCTGCGCGCGCTGCTGATGGATATATTCGCCAGACAGTTTGTATTTTCCGATGAACAGCAGCTGGCTGCGACGGACTGGTTCAGGCAGCTCATGAAGGATATGAAAACGCCGGATGCGCTGTGCGGCGGCGTAAATACGATGGTGGAGCTGTCCGGCAGAACCCACGAACATCTATGCCGCGTATTTCGCCAACGGCTGGGGGTTACGCCCACGGAATTTGTCAACGATCTGCGCCTGACCTACGCCGCCAATCGATTGCTGCATACGAGCGATTCCATTATCGATATATGTTTTTCGGTCGGCTTTGAAAGCCTGAGCCATTTCTATCATCTGTTCCGCGATAAATATGGCAAAACGCCCCGAAAATTCCGCGAAAAGCGGGATCAATGAGCTTCAGACAGCATGATTTTGAATCGAACGAACCGAACAAGGAGGACATCGCGATGAAACTGAACGAAAAATCACTGGCCAAGGGCGCTGTATGGCGGGAAGCGGGCTTCAAGATTCCCGAATATAACCGCGCATCCGTTTGCGCCGCCACGCGCAAGGCGCCGATGTGGGTGCACTTTGGCGCGGGCAACCTGTTCCGCGCTTTTCTGGCGCCGTGCCATCAGCAGCTGTTGGACGCGGGCCTGACGGATCGCGGCATTACGGTTGCGGACAATGCGGATATGGTGGGCAAAATCTTCCATGCGCACGATGAACTGTCGCTTACGGTCAGCCTGTGCCCGGATGGCACCATCGAAAAAGAAGTGGTGGGCAGCATCGCCGAGGCCGTCTGTCTGCGCGAGGACGCGGTGCGCCTGAAGGAAATTTTCTGCCAGTCGAGCTTGCAGATGGTCAGCTTTACCATCACCGAAAAGGGCTATCGCCTGTTGGATATGTCCGGCAAGTATACGGAAGATGTGGCGCATGATCGCATGGTCGGTCCCGAATTCTGCGTCAGCTACATGGGACGGATTGCCGCGCTGCTGCATGCGCGCTATAAGGCGGGCGCTTTCCCGATCGCGATGGTGAGTATGGACAACTGCTCGCACAACGGCGACCGCCTGAAGGCGTCGCTCATGGATTTTGTGCAGGCGTGGCAT
>CAKRTP010000116.1 GCA_934402155.1 uncultured Blautia sp.
GATTTTCCTTCTCTTCTGTTCTTCACCAGTTTGTTCTGTTTGAGGATACGAAGCTGGTGTGATACTGCTGACTGTGTCATATTCAGAACTTTTGCAAGATCACACACGCACACCTCTGCTTCAAAAAGGACAAACAGGATGCGGATACGGGTAGAATCCGCAAAAACTTTGAAAAGATCTGCCAGATCATATAATTCTTCCTCATCCGGCATTGTTTCATTCACGATCTTGAGCAGTTCCTCATGTATTTCCTCACACTCACAGCTGATTTCTTCTCTTTCTTCTGCCATAACTGTCTCTCTTTCTGTATAATATAGCTGCCGATCTTACAGTTTTTTTACAAACAGGGTTCTGATCGCATTCAGTACTGCAATGATCATAACTCCGACATCTGCAAAAATCGCAAACCACATATTTGCGATGCCCACTGCACCAAGGATCAGACAGATCACCTTGATGCCAATTGCAAAGTAAATATTCTCATACACGATCCGCATACATTTCTTTGCGATCCGAATTGCCTTGACGATCTTCATCGGATCATCATCCATCAGAACGACATCAGCCGCCTCGATAGCCGCATCTGAACCAAGAGCTCCCATCGCAATACCGATATCTGCTCTGGAAAGTACAGGAGCATCATTGATACCATCTCCAACAAAAGCCAGTTTCTCTTTTTCGTTCTTTTTCTCAAGAAGTTCTTCTACCTTTGTTACCTTGTCGGCAGGAAGAAGTTCGCTGTACACTCTGTCAACTCCAAGTTCTGATGCAACCTGCTGCGCTACTTTGTCAATATCACCTGTCAGCATGACTGTTTCTCTGACACCGTTTTTCTTAAGCTTTGCAATCGCTTCTCCGGAAGTTGGTTTCGGAATATCCGAGATCAGGATATGCCCTTCATAAACACCATCCACTGCTACATGGATGACAGTTCCTACATGGTGACATTCTACCGGTTTCACACCGATCCGCTCCATCAGTCTGCTGTTTCCGACTGCAACAGCAACACCATCCACCTTCGCCATAACACCATTTCCGCTGATTTCTTCTACATCAGATACCCGGTTCTGATCGATTTCCTTACCATAGGCAGTCTTTAAACTGCGGCTGATCGGATGTGTGGAAAAGCTCTCCGCAAGTGCTGCGTATTCAAGGATTTTTGGCTCTTCTATTTTGTTGTGGTGAACACCTGCCACCTCAAATACACCTTTTGTCAGTGTACCTGTCTTATCAAAAACCACATATCTTGTCTGAGCCAGAGTTTCCAGATAGTTGGATCCTTTGACCAGAACACCTGCATTGCTGGCTCCGCCGATTCCGGCAAAAAAGCTCAGAGGAATGCTGATCACAAGAGCACATGGACAGCTGATTACAAGGAATGTCAGCGCTCTGTAGATCCACTGCCCCCACTGTGGTTCCATGTGAAGGACTCCCATACTTACAAGCGGTGGCAGAACAGCCAGGGCAAGTGCTCCATAGCAGACTGCCGGTGTATAATAACGGGCAAATCTGGAAATAAAATTCTCAGATCTGGATTTGCGGGAACTGGAATTCTCCACAAGCTCCAGGATTTTGGAAACTGTAGATTCGCCAAACTCTCTGGTTGTACGGATTTTGAGTACACCTGTCATATTGATGCACCCGCTGATGATCTCATCTCCCGGCTTTGCATTTCGCGGAAGACTTTCTCCTGTAAGCGCACTTGTATTCAGTGTAGTTGTTCCCTCGATGATCACACCGTCGATCGGAACTTTTTCGCCAGGCTGTACAACGATGATCGAACCAATCTCAACTTCGTCAGGATCTACCTTCTCTAATTTACCGTCTTTTTCTATGTTGGCATAATCCGGACGGATATCCATCAGTTCACTGATATTGCGGCGGCTTTTTCCGACAGCATAGCTCTGAAAAAGTTCTCCGATCTGATAGAAAAGCATAACTGCCGTACCTTCTTTGTAATCTCGAAGCAGGATTGCTCCTATTGTTGCCACCGCCATCAGGAAATTCTCATCAAATACCTGCTTATTGCGGATTCCCTTGAATGCTTTTTTCAGAATATCATATCCGATCACAAGATATGGAATCATATAGAGTGCAAATTCCAGATATCCGTCAATCGGAAGCAGGGACAGCACTACGATCAGTGCAGATGCTATGATAATTCGTGTCAGCATTTTTTTCTGCTTTTTGTTCATGTCCTCATCTCCTCCTTTAACTACTCAGAAAATGTCCGGTAAATGTCGGGATGCCCTGCCGAAGCAGAGCATCCTTAAGATCATCTTATAAATAAATCTCGCAGTCGTCCTCTACCTTCTTGCAGTTTCTGAGAACTTCTTTCATTACACTCTTCGGATCCTGTCCTTCCTCAAATTCTACATTCATCTTGAGCATCATGAAATTTACAGTTGCATCCTTAACACCTGCTGTGTTCTTAGCTGCCTCTTCCATTTTGTTTGCGCAGTTTGCACAGTCAACTTCGATTTTGTAGGATTTCTTCATGGTACTATCTCCTTCTCATAGATATTTTATTCACGTTTTCATATGAACAATCATTCATATGTTTGATTGTATTATATCATCTATTTAAAATATGTCAATATCATTATTTTATATAGAGAGAAAAAAAATCCTCCCGGTACTCTAACATACCGAAAGGATCTTTGTTTTATTTCTTTACAAACACTGCGACTGCTTCTGTCCACACTGTCTCACAGAACTGGTCTACGCAGCAGGCTTTCTCAAGGCGATATCCTGCCTGCAGAAATGCCTCCAGATCACGGGCGAGACTGGTTGCCTTACAGGAAACATATACAATGCGGTTCACACCATAGGAGAGAATCTTCGGCAGTGCCTTCGGGTGGATTCCGTCACGAGGAGGATCCAGTACGATGACGTCCGGTTTCTCGGTCAGATCATCAAGAACCTTAAGAACATCACCTGCGATAAATTTACAGTTATCAAGACCATTCAGTTTCGCATTCTCCCGTGCTGCTTCTACAGCATCTTCTACGATCTCCACACCGATCACTTCCTTCGCTACCGGTGCGAGAAGCTGTGCGATCGTGCCGGTTCCGCTGTACAGGTCAAAGACTTCCATTCCGCTGGTATTCTGAATATAATCTCTGACAACATTGTAGAGAACTTCCGCCGCCAGAGAGTTTGGCTGGAAGAAGGAAAATGTACTGATCCGGAATTTCAGTCCCAACAGTGTCTCATAGAAGTAGTCCTGCCCATAGAGGATTCTTGTCTCATCACTCTTGACCACATCAGAAAGAGAATCATTAATGATATGCATGATCCCGACGATTTTTCCCTCCAGCGGAAGTGCCAGAAGCTGTTCCTTAAGTGGTTCCAGATCATATTCTTCCTGACTGGTAGTGACCAGATGTACCAGGATCTCTCCTGAGGTCACACCACGCCTCAGCATCAGATGACGTAGATAGCCGACATGCTGAAGTTTCCGATAATAGGAAGCTTTTTTCTCCTGAAAAAACTCTCTTACACAGACCAGAATATCTGTCATATCTCTGTGCACCAGTTTGCAGTCATCTGTGTTCAGGATATCATAAGTACTGCCTTTCTTATGCAGCCCCAGAGAAAGTGGTCCGTCTTTATATTCATCCCCAAAAGAAAATTCCATTTTGTTGCGGTAACCAAACTCGATCGGACTTCCATGGATCCCTTCCCATTTAAAATCAGCATTGCCTTCCGCGTCTGTCTGTCCTCCCTGGATCAGTGCATTCTCCAGAAGCTCCCTGATCTGTGTATCTTTCATTCTGAGCTGATTTTCATAGGACATCGTCTGATACATGCATCCGCCGCATGCCGGAAAATTACTGCACACCGGATCTCTTGTCTCCTGTTCAGATTTCTCCAGGACTTCCATAATACGTCCCTGTGCTCTGCCGGCACGCTTCTTCTGGATCATAAAGCGCACTTTCTGTCCAGGAATTCCGTTTTTGATCAGCACCTTCTGGTCATCCACCAGAACATATCCTTTATTCGGAAAGTCTACTTTTTCGATCGTACCCTCGTAAATTTCACCTTTTTTCATTCTATACCTCATATTCTGTATTTCTGTTCACTCTGGCTGTCGACAGTAAAACAGCCCCGGTATCTCTGCCGGAGCTGTATAAATACTATCTGCCAAATGGTTATGATGCACTTACTCTTCTTCGTCATCCTCAAAATAGTCATCGAAATCATCATCAAAATCTTCTTCGAAGTCTTCCAGATAATCCGGTGTGAAGAAACGATATACTGCAAATGCGATACCTGCTACTGCAGCGACTGCACCAACAATTGCCAGTACCCAGAGAACTGTATTCTTTTCTTTTTCGTCCTCTTTCTTCTTAAGGGTTGAAAGTAATTCCTCAATTTTGGCATTCATATTCAGATTGTTGAGATTATTCAGATTCATTCTATGCACCATCCTCTCGCTCATTTTTATATCCCATAGTATATCACTATTTGTGTTGTTTTACCATATTTTCTCAAAAATTTTAGATTTTCCCGCTTCCTATCCGGGAGCCAATCTGAACTTTTGTCTCGACCCCGTCTGCCGAGTTCATCAGAATATCCATATCCGGAAAAACCTTATCCTTCTGGGTCATATAAATGATCGTAGAGCCGCCGAATGCAAAATTTCCCTTCTCCTGCCCACGGGTCACACACTGCATTACAGGACGATTCTCAATCTTTCCAACCATCAGGGCTCCAACCTCCATCATCAGAAGCGTTCCGAAATGTTCAGATCGAAGAAGCGAATACTCTCTTGTATTCTCCTTGTAGATCGGATAAATATCATTCGCCACAGGATTTACTGTGTGCAGAACCCCCGGAATCCTCCGGCGCACCGATTCTCTGCCATCATCCACATAGATATAGCGGTGATAATCATCCACGCTGAGACGAAATACCCACAGATAGCCTTCTGAGAAATGCTTTGCAAGTCTCTCATCACGAAGCAGGCTTGCGACTGTATAACAGGTCTGCTTGATCGTGACTTTCAGCTGAGGTTCGATAGGATATACGCTTAAACGACAGTCACATGGACTGATAAAATGGCTTTCATCCATATCGACCATGCGTGCACCCTGTTTCAGTTTTCTTTTGAAAAAATCATTATATGAAGAATATTTTTTTTCTTCATAATCCTTCATATTGATCCCGTTTTTTCTGACAAAGGGTTCCACTGCAAGCGCAGAGAGCCGTGAATCCAGAACCCGGCCTCCCAGCTTTGAAACTGCCGGTGATACGAGCGGTCTTAAGAGACATCTCCCTGCCGCACTTCCATAAAGCTTCTCCAGAAGTCTGTCCTGGCCGTTATTCTCCTGCCATTTATGCCCCTCACGATCTGCTGTATATCGCATAAGCTTA
>CAKRTP010000117.1 GCA_934402155.1 uncultured Blautia sp.
AGAACCAGTCTTGTCTGGATTCTCTTAAGAGCCTGCGGTTTCATTTCTTCCATCATCTTCTCAGCTGTCATTCCTGTAAACTGGAAGTACTGCTCCATTGTAAGTCCCTGGGACTGCATTCTTCTTGCGAAGTCTTCCAGCATCTGACGTGTCTGAGTATCTACCATTGCATCCGGAATTTCCATTTCTGCATTCTCGATTGCTTTGTCTACTGCTGCATTTTCTTTTGCTGCACGTGCTTCTTTTTCTTTCTTTTCTGTCAGGTTCTTTTTGATGTCTTCTTTGTACTCAGCAAGAGTATCAAATTCAGAAGCATCCTGTGCAAAATCATCATCCAGCTCCGGAAGTTCTTTTGCTTCTACTTTCTTAACGTCACACTGGAATACAGCTTCTTTGCCAGCCAGTTCTTTTGCCTGGTATTCTTCCGGGAATGTAACCTTAACTTCTACATGGTCTCCTTCTTTGGAACCAACAAGCTGCTCTTCAAATCCCGGGATGAAAGATCCTGATCCAAGTGTCAGCGGATAATCTGTTCCCTTGCCGCCTTCGAATGCTTCACCATCAACAAATCCTTCGAAGTCGATTGTTGTGATGTCACCGTTCTCTGCTCCACGGTCTTCTACTGTAACTGTTCTGGAGTTTTTCTCCTGCTCTTTCTTAAGTTCAGCTTCAACATCCTCATCTGTTACTTCTGTTTCAGACTTCGGAACCTCTACACCTTTGTACTCGCCAAGAGTAACTTCCGGTTTAACAGCTACTTCTGCTGTAAAGATGAAAGCTTTTCCTGGCTCAGCCTGTGTTACATCGATCTGCGGCTGAGATACGATCTCAAGTTCGCACTCCTCAAGAGCTTTGCTGTAGTGCTCCGGAATCAGAGCGTTTGCAGCATCCTCAAGGAAGATTCCCTTGCCATACATCTGCTCGATCATTTTTCTTGGTGCTTTTCCTTTACGGAATCCCGGAAGAGTGATTCTTCCTTTTGCTTTCTGGTATGCAGCCTGCATAGCCTTCTCTAAATCTTCAGCAGAAACTTCGATTGTAAGTTTTGCCATGTTTTTTTCCAGTTTTTCAACCTGTAAACTCATGTTTCCTGTTCCTCCTTAATTCTCAGGTATAACTTCTGATTATTCTATCTATTGTACTTATCCCTGTCTGCAGATAATGCATACAGGCAGCTGTATCCCAATATCAAGAGATACAATTACAGTCATTATCGTAGTATAGCACAACAGGTATAAAAACACCAGTATTTTTTTGTAGAAAAGTCCTGTTTTCCCTTATTTACGGGAATATACCACAGATTCTGCAATCTCGTCTGCTCTTTCTTCTCCGAGAAGCTGTCCGATAAGACTTAAAGCAAAATCAATAGCAGTTCCAAGTCCTCTGCTTGTCGTCACATTACCGTCGACCACAACACTCTTAAGAGATGGTTTTGCGCCTGCCAGTCCTTCCATACAGGACGGATATGCCGTTGCATTTTTTCCTTCAAGCAGACCAAGCGATGCCAGAACTGTCGGTGCTGCACAGATTGCCGCCACTTTACCGCCCTTTCCATAAAAATCTTTCAGAAGATCACAGAGCGGCTGATATTCTCCGAGGTATTTTGTTCCCGGCATTCCTCCCGGAATCACAAGCATATCTGCATCTGAAAAATCTGTTTCAGAAAAGATCCTGTCTGTTTTCATTATAATTCCATGTGATGTCGTGATCTCTCTGCTTTCCCTGATCGAGACAGTCTCTATATCAATCCCCGCACGGCGCATCAGATCTACTACTGTCAGTCCCTCGATATCTTCAAATCCGTCTGCAAGAAAAATATAAACTTTTTTACTCATGAGAACCTCCTGTTTTTATGTTACTGTTCACTCCGTTCACAGTAACTTGGTCAAAATGCATTCCAAATCACCTTCGGTGATAGCATTTTGCCCCGTATGTCTCGGGATTTTGCCATATTCATGGCAAAACACCTCGCGGGATATTACCTGTGAACAGTAACGTTTTTATACATATTTTCCTGATATCATTTGTTAAGTATAGCATTTTTGAGAAAAAAGAGATATACTAAATCCACAAATTCTAATGAATATTTTTCCCGAATTTAAAGGAGGATCCATCATGGAAATTGAAAGAAAATTTCTTATAAAAAAAGAACAGCTCCCCAAAGAGCTTAAAAGCTATCCGTTTCATGAAATCGAACAGGGCTATCTCTGCACAAGTCCGGTCGTGCGTATCCGAAGGCAGGATAACGAATATTATCTGACCTACAAATCAAAAGGCCTCCTGTCCAGGGAAGAATACAATCTTCCGCTGACCCAGGAAGCCTATGAACACCTCAAACCCAAAGCAGATGGCATCGTAATCTCCAAAACCCGCTATCTGATCCCGGACAAAGACGGTCTGACGATCGAGCTTGATCTCTTTCACCAGGACTATGATGGTCTTTTTCTTGCTGAAGTTGAATTTTGTTCAGAAGAACAGGCTAATGCCTATGTCCCGCCGGCATGGTTCGGTGAGGATGTCACCTACTCTTCTGAATATCACAACAGTACTCTGAGCAAAGGAAAATCGTCCTAATCCTGTTCTTCTTTTTCTTCATCACATTTCTTAAATGGTGAATGAGCCATATCGCTGTCCTCTGTCATCAAAAATTTTCTGATGGCAAAGAGGATGGCAATGGCGATGACTCCGATCAGTGTCTGTGTCGTTTTCATATGCTCTACCACCATCTGTCTCGCCGTCGCAAACATCAGAACCTCAACCACCGTCTGTGCCGAATGCTGACAGAGCATCTTTACAAACTCAACTCCGACTACCAGTGACAGTGCATTCGCAAGAAACTGTGTAAAAAAGTCGATATCCATATCCATAACGGGTATCTCTGTGAGTTCATAGATCAGCCTGATACCAGCCAGTGCGATCACGATCAGAATGACGATGGATAGCACAATCTCTGTATAACGTGCAGCATTATAGATCCACTCATTAAAGTGCTTCCGTATTCTGTGATTTACATTTTTGTTCATAAACCCTCCATAATATAACGATCTGTTGAACAACTACTCTTTTAGCTTATCATGAGGATATATACACTGTCATGTCCTTTTATCCGTACATTCATTTTTATTTACTCTGTTTAAAAAACCTTTGTGGTCCATCTGCTCATATCCCAGACTTCATTTACCACATCCTGATAAAACTCCGGTTCATGACAGATCAGAAGAATGCTTCCTCTGTATTCCCGAAGTGCACTCTTTAATGCCTCCTTTGCATCTACATCCAGATGGTTTGTCGGCTCATCCAGGAGCAGGACATTGGTATCTCTGTTTACCAGCTTGCAGAGACGCACCTTAGCCTGTTCTCCACCGCTCAGCACCCGTACCTGGCTCTCGATATGCTTCGTGGTGAGGCCACATTTTGCAAGTGCCGAACGCACTTCATACTGTGTATAGGACGGGAATTCCTGCCACAATTCCTCGATACAGGTAGTCTTATTGTCTCCCTTGACCTCCTGCTCAAAATATCCAAGCTGGAGATTTTCTCCTCTCTCACAGCTTCCTTTGAGTGACGGGATCAGACCCAGGATACTCTTGAGAAGTGTCGTTTTTCCGATTCCGTTGGTTCCGACCAGAGCGATCTTCTGTCCGCGTTCCATGGTAAAGTTCAGAGGCTTTGATAATGGCTCATCATAACCGATCACAAGATCATGCGTCTCAAAAAGCATCTTGCCCGGTGTACGTCCATAACGGAAATGAAACTCCGGCTTCGGCTTCTCGGCTGCCAGTTCGATCACATCCATCTTGTCCAGCTTCTTCTGTCTGGACATTGCCATATTTCTTGTTGATACCCTGGCCTTATTTCTTGCCACAAAATCTTTCAGTTCACTGATCTCCTGCTGCTGACGGCGGTATGCTGCCTCAAGCTGTGCTTTCTTTACAGCATAAACCTCCTGAAAATGATCATAATCGCCCACATAGCGGTTCAGTTCCTGGTTTTCCATATGATAGATGATATTGACCACCTCATTCAGGAACGGAATATCATGAGAAATAAGGATAAAAGCATTCTCATAGTCGAGAAGATATCGTTTCAGCCATGCAATATGCTCTTCATCGAGATAGTTTGTCGGCTCATCCAGAAGAAGAATGTCCGGTTTCTCCAGAAGCAGTTTGCCAAGAAGTACCTTCGTCCTCTGACCACCGCTTAAATCTGTCACATCACGGTCAAGCCCCAGATCCAGAAGCCCAAGTGCTCTGGCAACCTCTTCTACTTTTGCATCGATCACATAAAAATCATGCAGCGTCAGTTCATCCTGGATCGTTCCAAGTTCTTCCATAAGTACATTCATCTCTTCTTCATCTGCGCTTCCCAGAAGGTCACAGATTTCATTCATCCTCTGCTCTTTCTGAAGGAGCGGATCAAAAGCAGACTTCAGGACTTCCTGGATCGTCATCCCTTTCTCAAGGACTGCATGCTGATCCAGATATCCTGCATGGACATTTTTTGCCCATTCTACCTTGCCCTCATCCGGCATCAGTTTCCCTGTAACGATACTCATAAAAGTAGACTTACCTTCGCCGTTGGCCCCGACAAGTCCGATATGCTCTCCTTTCAGGAGTCTGAAAGAAACATCCGCAAAAATGGCCCTGTCGCCAAATCCATGTGTCAGATGTTCTACATTTAATATGCTCATAGTTCATTCTCTCTTTCATTCATACTGATATCTCGTATTATAGCCGAAGCCCGACAGCAAATGCAACCTGTTTTATACCTCTTATATTTGAGACAGAAAAAACGGCCATACCTTTTGCGTACAGCCGTTTTTTGTATATTGATTTTTTTATTCAGTTTCGTTGAATATTTTTTTATCAAGTGCACCGTTCTGATGAGCAACGATCGTTGTGCAGACCGCATCACCTGTGATGTTGACTGCAGTTCTTGTCATATCAAGGATTCGGTCGATACCCATGATCAGACCGATTGCTTCCACCGGAAGTCCGACAGAGTTGAATACCATAGTCAGTGTTACAAGACCAACACTTGGAACACCTGCTGTACCAATAGAAGCAAGCGTTGCCGTTCCGACAACGGTCACGTAATCCATCGGTGTCAGATGAATACCGAATGCCTGTGCCGCAAATACAACCGCAACACCCTGCATGATGGAGGTACCGTCCATGTTGATGGTCGCACCAAGCGGAATGGTAAAGGAAGAAATCTTCTTAGATACACCGATTTTCTTGGAAAGTGTATCAATAGAAAGCGGAATGGT
>CAKRTP010000118.1 GCA_934402155.1 uncultured Blautia sp.
AGCAGATCTTGCCGGAAAAGAAGCAGTATTTGATGTTACTGTGAATGGAATTTATGAATAAAAATATAAAAAATCGCGCCCCGCAGCATTTGCTGCGGGGCCATTTTTAAATCTCATCTGTATTATCTTCAGAAAAACTTCCTGTCACATGAATGCCATTGATTTCGACATCTCCCTCCATCGGAATTACAATACATTTACGTCCATCAATAATCTGGGTTTCAATCAATGCCGCGCGATCCGGATCTACATGGATGACAACATCAGGGGTTTTGATCTCCGTCCGGCGGGTATTGGTAATGTTGGACACCATGAGAGAGGCATTTTCTCCGGCTGTGGATTCATAGCACTGGTCAAAGTTTTCCATCTTTTCTTCTTCAACACCACATTCTTCAAAAAGACGTTTTACTTCCGGTTTGGTAAGAACAGCCGGTTCAGGAGAATCTTTCTGGCTTTCAACCCATTCATTTAATTTTTCGTGTATATTCATGACGGTATCATAAGCGCAGTCTTCGCCAAGAGTTTCTTCCACAAGTGCATTAAAAGAATCACGCTGTCCGCCAGCAGAAAGTGGAGTTTCACAGCCAAACAGTTCGTCTACGAAGGTACTGCGAAGTTTTTCGGCGTTTTTGGAGTAATAGAGCAGTCCATGAATGTCTGTACTGCGGTCATTAAATACAGGAAAAAGGAATCCGAGATCTGGCATTTCCACGATCCAGTCGCGGATACGATCTTCAATATTGTTGGTTTCTGCATTATAACAGAGCCCTGCCTTGGAAAGATTTACCGGACAGATACTGCACAGAATATGATCAAAAATTTCATCAGAGGCATCAAACATTTCCTGTCCATCGGATGATTTTCCGGGGATATCATATACTGCATGAATGAGGATTATGTAATAATTCTCACCGTAATCATAAGCCTGAATGACTTTATCATAAAATTCTTCCAGAATGGAGTCATCCTGGAGTTTGCTTCCTCGCAGTCGAAGAAGAAATTCCTGAGTGCCGCCCTCCTTCTCCTGTTCCAGAGGAAAATCCATATTGATGAGGTTTTTGCCGATGGTACCGGAAAGTGTTTTTTTGAAAATTTCAAAGTATTTGAACATTTCTTCTTCGGAAAGAGAAAGAAATGCCTCTTTCAGTTTGGTCTTTTTGTTTTTTTCTCCATCAACATAGCAGCCGCAGATACGCGTAATAGCACAGTTGTTGGGGGTGAATTGTTTTTTTATTTCGGATATTTCTTTTTTATTCATAAATAAACTCCTCGCGTCTGAAAAATATAAAAGATATTTTGGGTCAGAAAAAAAGGGCCGTAAGGCCCTTTTTACAGTTTAGATCTTGGAATAACCAAAGCCATTTACCAGTGCATCCAGTTTCTGTTTCCGGGCACATAAAGGACAGGTTGCAGCGGAATAAGAACCATAATTCGGAAGATCCCGATGGTCAAAAATACTGTAAACCGGAAGACCGGCAATGCTGGTAGCAGCGCTGAAAATCGCAGCGATGCCACGAATCGCACCGCCATAATACAAAATACTCTCAACTGCACGGGACAGGGTTTCACCCGTTGTTATAGAACCATCCAGAATCAGGATATTCTTGTTCCGGATCATTGGCTGGATGTTATCACGGAAGATAATCTGTCCGGAGTTATTGTATTCCGGTGAGATAACATAAATCGTCTGATGAGAATTCATGGAATAAACACCGGCTCTGGTGAGAGTTTCTGCCAGATAAGCTCCAACAACTTCCAGTCCGCTCATACAGATGATAGTATCAACAGGAATACTTGTTTCGTAGTTGGCGGATAGTGCCTCTGCGATACGTATTGCCTCAGAACTTCTGGAACGCATAGTAGTGAGATCCAGATAGTGGGTAATGTGAGACTGCGGCGTTGCAAAATGTCCAGAATAAACCTTGAGCTGGATTTTTTTATCGCTGCGGGCATAAATTTTGGTCATTTTTGATTCCATAAAATCCCTCCCTTATGAAAAATTATAAAATTTCTGTACGGAATGCTTCTGCAATTCCGCTGAGCTGATAACGGTCAGCAAGATCCTGAATCCCGGTCATGATTTCTTCGCGGCTGAAATTGTGGGCTTCCAGGAAGTCATCGTCCTTTCCATTAAGATTATAATAAAAAAGAAGACCGATCTCCAGATTCTGGCGGTCACCATCACAGGTCATTTCGTATAACTGATTTTCTGCTTCATCAATCCTTCCTTCGTCTATTAAAGCAAGCAGTTCCTCAAGTACTGTTCTGGCAGAGGCATCCTCGATCACATTCGGGGACAGTTCAGATGCACTTACATGAAACAGCATTTTCATAACTGCATGAATCATTTCGCGGATCTGACGCAGTATAAAATCATCCTGAAGCATTGGATTCTCCCTTCTGAATCGTGTAACTGTTTATCTGATAAACAGTTACAATTTCGATAAAATATCTATCTTTAGATTACCACAAATGATGCAATTCTACCAGAGAAAAAGAAAAAAATAAGAAGATTCTTCAAATTTCTTTACTGGAAAATTACTGAATGCTATAATATATTTTTGTAGAAGACATGAGACGTATGCATGTGGAAGGAGTGCCATGGAAACGCAAAATAACTATAAAATGACAGAGTCCGAATGGAAAATCATGATGCGGGAACTGCAAAAAGTATTTTCCGTTGTGCGTCTTCTGAGTGAGGAGGAACTGCGTACAGGCAGGATACAGGGAAACACGGAAACAACAGAAGGATGTGAGTGCTATGCATTCTGGAATAAACATAAGCGATGTGACAGCTGCATTTCCAGGGCAGCTTTTGCAGAGAAAAGCAAAAAAACAAAGCTAGAGTTTCTGGACGGAAATATTTTTCAGGTGGTGTCCAGGTATGTTGAGATTGATGGTGTTCCATATGTAGCAGAGTTAATAAATAAGCTTGATGGTGATACACTGATAAGTAAGACAGAAAAGTATGAAATGCTCAAGAAACTGCTCCGATATGATCGGGAATTGTATATGGATGCTCTGACCGGAGCGTACAACAGGCGTTATTATGAAGATCAGCTGAGACAGGCTGAGATGACAGCCGGTGTTGCGATGATCGATCTGGATGATTTCAAGTACTATAACGATACGTATGGTCACAATACAGGTGACCTTATCCTGAAAACGGTTGTAAATGTTATTCGCAGCAGTATTCGTAAGACAGATATGCTGGTACGTCTGGGGGGAGATGAATTTCTTCTGATCATGCCAGATATTCCGGAAACTCCATTTCGAAAGAAGCTGAAACAGATACAGAAACAGATTTATGCGATGGGAGTTCCAGGGTATTCACAGATTCAGATATCTGTCAGTATAGGCGGAGTACTGGCTTCGCATGGGACGATAGAGGCTGCAATTAATAAGGCAGACCAGTATATGTATCAGGCAAAAACAAGCAAAAATACGGTTGTCACTGAAGGTGATCTGCGATATGAGATGCAGACTGCAGACAATTCATCTGTGATTCATAAACATAAAATCCTGATAGTAGATGATTCGGAAATGAACAGAGAGATTCTTTCCGCAATTCTTGAAAATGAATTTGATATTCTTGAAGCATCAAATGGAGAAGAATGTATTTCTGTCATAAGAGAATACGGAATTAATATTTCCCTGGTACTTCTGGATATTGTAATGCCTGTGATGGATGGATTTGAAGTACTGGAATTTCTGAATAAATATGAATGGATTGATGATATTCCGGTAATTATGATTTCAAGTGAAGATTCTGCGGCAAGTGTCAAAAAGGCATATGAAATGGGAGTTTCAGATTATATAAACAGACCATTTGATGTTGAGGTTGTTCATCGACGAGTATTTAATACGATCAAACTTTATGCAAAACAGCGCAGGCTGATAGATCTGATCACAAGTCAGATATATGAGAAAGAAAAGAACAATCGTATTCTGATCGAGATATTAAGTCAGATTGTAGAATTTCGAAATGGTGAGAGTGGACGCCATGTCCTGAATGTAAATATTATCAGTGAGATCCTTCTGGAACAACTGGTGCAGATAACAGACAAATACAATATTTCGTGGTCAGACAGACTCATGATCACAACGGCAGCCTCACTTCATGATATCGGAAAAATAGGTATTGATGACAAAATTCTGAATAAAACAGAAAAATTAACTCCGGAAGAAACCGAAAAAATAAAAGAACACACAGTGATAGGTGCCTCCATGCTGGAGAACATGGAATTATTCAAGAATGAAGAATTTGTCAAGGTTGCTTATCAGATTTGTCGGTGGCATCATGAACGCTATGATGGCATGGGGTATCCTGATGGACTGAAAGGTGATGAAATTCCTATTTCAGCACAGGTAGTTGCATTGGCGGATGTCTATGATGCGCTGGTCAGCAGAAGAGCTTATAAGAAGTGCTGTTCACATAAAGAAGCAACGGAAATGATCCTGGCTGGGAAATGTGGTGCCTTTAATCCCATACTTCTGAGATGTCTGACAGAGGCACAGGATAAAATAAAACAAAATATTGTAATAAATGAAAATGAGAACAGTTCATACAAAAGAAATATTATGAAAGAACTGAAGGAATATGAAAATACAAAAGAAAATCTGATGCAGTCTATTGCTCAGGATATCAGGAAAGAATGCGCCGAGATAGAGGGATAAATATCGCAGGGCTATCAGAAAACAGAATGTGTTTCATTAATAAAAGTTAAAGGAGAAATTATAATGACAGTTAGAGAATGCTACGAAAAAATGGGGGCAAATTATGATGGAGTTTTATCCAGACTTGGAAATGAAATGCTGATCAAAAAATTTGCAGTCAAATTTCTCAAAGATCCAAGCTTTCAGGATCTCACAGATGCAATCGAACAGGGAGATGCAGAACGTGCATTCCGTGCAGCACATACATTAAAAGGTATTTGTCTGAACCTTGGATTTGACAATCTCTACAAACCAAGTGAAGCACTGACAGAAAATCTCCGTGGAAGAACACTTAATGGGTATGAATCATTATATGCCGAAGTGAAAGAACAGTATAAAAAAACAGTAGAGGCGATTAATGGAATTGCAGAATAAGAATAACCAGGAAGACCGGACACAGTAAGTGTCCGGTCTTCCTGGTTATATGGGATAACAGTGATAAAGTATGTCGTAATCACTGCATTTGTTTCATAGCTTCATGAAGAAGTGCAAGACTTTCCGGAGACGGATCCACATATGGGGAATCAATCAGATAATCTTCCAGGATTTTCAG
>CAKRTP010000119.1 GCA_934402155.1 uncultured Blautia sp.
AGATCAAATTTGCCGGCAGTAGCACCGTTCTCAGCTTCTACACGCATCTCAAGGTTTTTCTTTGTGCTGTCAGTAACGACTTCACCGAGAAGTTCAGCGAATTTGGCAGCATGTTCAGCTTCCTCATAAGCTGCTTTCTCCCAGTAGAGACCGATCTCAGGATAGCCTTCTCTGTGGGCAACTCTTGCCATAGCAAGATACATACCAACCTCAGAGCACTCGCCCTGGAAGTTAGCTCTCAGGTCTTCAAGAATGTCTTCGCTGACACCCTTGGCAACACCAACAACGTGCTCAGCGGCCCATGTCATCTCAGCGTCCTGTTTGATAAATTTGGAAGCAGGAGCCTTACATACCGGACAGACCTCCGGAGCTTCATCACCTTCATGAACGTATCCACATACACTACATACCCATTTTGCCATAATCGTATTCTCCTTTTTAATTAAATTGGTTTTATTTAATAATAGTAATCGTTATTAATTTCTTGCTGTGACTATAATGTATCATAATGATATAGAATTGTCAATAGGAAATTTTGCCTTTTTCAGACAATAGCAAAAAAACACTGTTTCTGTTACAATAAGGAAATGAGAGAGAAAAAAGAACTTTACGCAGCCAACAGAAAATAAGAAAATCTTAATATTTTACCCCATAGATATTAATTCTTAACAGGTATAGTAAAAACATGAAAACACAGGAGGCAGGGGAAAGAAATGGCAGAGATACTGGTATGTGATGACGACAAGGACATCGTGGAGGCAATAGAAATCTATCTGGCACAGGAAGGACATCACATTCTCAAAGCATACGACGGTGAGCAGGCAATCCGGGTTCTGCAGAATAATCCGGTGGATCTTCTGATCATCGATGTGATGATGCCGAAGCTGGACGGAATCCGGGCAACATTGAAGATCCGTGAAAAAAACGCTCTTCCTATTATAATTTTATCAGCGAAATCCGAAGATACAGATAAGATCCTCGGATTAAATGTCGGGGCAGATGATTATGTGACGAAACCTTTTAACCCACTGGAGCTGATGGCAAGGGTCAAATCACAGCTTCGAAGATACACACAGCTTGGTGCAGTGGCAGAAAAAAGAGAAAATATTTATCAGACCGGCGGGCTTATGATCGATGATGACCGCAAAGAAGTCAGTGTTGATGGAGAGGTGGTTAAACTCACACCGATAGAATACAGGATCCTTCTTTTTCTGGTCAGAAATCAGGGCAGAGTTTTTTCTATCAATCAGATATATGAAAGTATCTGGGAAGAGGAAGCAATCGCGGCGGATAATACCGTAGCGGTCCATATCCGCCACATCAGAGAAAAAATTGAGATCAATCCGAAGGAACCACGTTATCTCAAGGTTGTGTGGGGACTTGGGTATAAGGTGGAAAAGATTTAAAATTCCACAGAAGTCTGTGGAAAACATGGAAAGGAAATGGGGTAAAATGAAGAAAAAATGGTACAGAAAAAGCGGAATAAAAGCACTTTTTATCTGTCTGACAATAGTGTTTCTGGTGACAGCCTGCGTCAGTGCAGGAGCATCTGTATATGTCATGAGCAAGGGCGTTCAGCCGTTAGACAGCAGAAAGTATGTGGATTCGGAGAGTTTTGCAGACAGTGTTTACAGCATGTCCTATACGATTCTTGAGTCATTGAAGGAACGGGAAATTCTTGATGAAAGCAGTGAGGATGACCTGATTGATCTGGCGGAATTGAAAGAAGGGAAAACACTTTCTCATAAAAATACTTCCGGTCTTGCATATAAAGCGGAGAATCTGCTCGACTGGTCCAAGGGCTCCTGGGATCGAAGCGCGAATGTTCTTATGTGCAAAAAACCAGATGGAAGTAACTATTATATGTACTGCAACGATTTTGCAGATAAGATCATTACCGGAGAATTGAAGCTGGTGGTTGGCAGTGATGCAGAGGAAAATCAGGAGTACACAAAAGATGTACTTTCCAGGCTTTCAGAGGAAGAATATTCGTATTATGACAGCTCTTATAGTGATTCAGGAATCCGAAGAGATTTGGTAGAATATGTTGCAGATGCAGATGGAAATATTGCATATACAAATGTCTGGAATTATGAATCAAGAGAATATAATGATGCCGCATTAGTAGAAAAATACAAACCGGATGGAGCGGACAGTATTCTTGATATTGTGAATGACAGCACAAAGTGGAAAGGTGATGTCAGCAAAGCATATCAGTATTTATATGCAGCTCTTGTGAAATATAACAATGCAGCAGATGCAGAGAAGACACTGGAAATGTATGCGCAGGGCAGAATAAATCTCAGTTATCTGTTTGTAGATAAAAAGTCTGGTAAAGTATACAGCAATATAAAATCAGTTACTGCTGATAACTATGAAAAGATTCTTGATAAAAAAATAAGAAATTTACCAGATCCGTATATGATAATATATCCAAAGGAACAGGACTGCGAGAAAGGTTTTGCCGGTACTACAGACCAGATGGTGAACTACTGGCAGACTATGATCGCAAATGTCGGACTGGCGGATTCAGATTATGTCTATGCTGTTTCTGTAGATAAAGATTTTCCAATATTAGACAGTATAGCGCAGGAAAAAATATACTACGATAAATTTGCACCGCTGCTTATTCCAATGATCGTTATTGCAGCAGTGGCGCTTGTTCTGGCACTGGCAGGCCTGGTGATCCTGACCATAGCAGCCGGTCGAAATAATGAAGATCAGGAAGTGCAGCTGAACTTTTTTGACAGATGGTATACAGAAATCTCGGCGGTTCTGGTAGCTGCTATCTGGCTGTCAGGAACTTCGATCATAATAGAGGCGCTGAGCTCTGCGGATATGCGAATGATTACTTTTTTGGTGGGAATCGGACTTCTGGGATGCTGGGGAGGCATATGGTTCCTGACCGGATGGCTCAGTCTGGTGCGCCGGATCAAAGCAAAATCTCTCTGGAGAGACAGCCTGCTGAGACATATTCTGATATGGATCAGAAAGATATTCTCGAAGTTTGGTGATATACTTGTGTTTCTCAGCAGCAACACGATCAGCAGAATAAAAACAATCGTGTTGTTTGGCGGATTTCTCTTCCTGCAGTTTATGCTTACCGGAACTGTGTTAGATGGAGGCGGCTCAGTAGTTTCACTTCTTCTGCTGTTTGTGCTGGACTGCATAGTTCTCTGTTATCTTCTCAAAAAAGCCTGGGGAAGAGAACAGATTCTTGAAGGTCTGAAAAAAATCACAGACGGAGAACTTCAGTACAAGATCCCGACAGAGAAGCTGACAGGTGAACAGGCTGAGGCAGCAGATTACATCAATCATATCGGCGAAGGTCTGGATGCTGCAGTGGAGAACAGCCTCAAAAACGAGCGTATGAAGACAGAACTGATCACAAATGTTTCTCATGACATCAAAACACCGCTGACATCAATCATAAATTATATCGATCTTCTCAAACGGGAAAACCCTGAAGACCCTAAAATCAGAGGATATCTGGATGTTTTAGAGAACAAAGCACAGCGCCTTAAAGTACTGACAGAAGACGTCGTGGAAGCTTCCAAGGCAAGTACAGGAAATATCTCCCTGGAAATGACAGAACTCAATTTCGTCGAACTTGTAAACCAGGTGATCGGAGAATTTGAAGAAAAATTTGAAGAGAGAAACCTGAAGATGGTGGTTCATTTCGATGAGGATGAGGCAATCATCTGTGCAGACGGACGCAGACTCTGGAGAGTATTAGAGAATGTATTTGGAAATGTAGCAAAGTATGCAATGGAAAATACAAGAGTTTATGTAGACGTAAAAATTGCACGACCAAAGGTGCAACTCTCCCTCAAAAACATCTCATCACAGCCGCTTAATATCTCCGCAGACGAGCTTACAGAACGCTTCATTCGTGGCGATGTCTCCCGAAATACAGAGGGCAGCGGTCTGGGGCTGTCGATCGCGAAGGATCTTGTGCAGCTCCAGGGTGGAGAATTTAAGCTGTACCTTGATGGAGATCTGTTCAAAGTAACCATAGAATTTGAGGTGAAATAGGAAATAAAATAACGTGAATTAAATGTATAGTAAAATGTAGATACGATATGAACTCACATGTCTGTGATATATGAAATAACCCTCCAGACAGGCTTCGTCGTTCGGAAGTTCTAGAGATATTCCTGACTGTTAAAAGCGCTTATCAAAATCGTTAACTCGTTTCACTCAAACAGAACGATTTTTATTCGCAACACAGCCAGATCATATCTAAGAACTTCCAGAACTCCTGCAGAAAGTCTGGGAGGGTTATTTCAATACACAGACATTGGTGAGTTGCGATAACCAGCATCCTAATGATTCAAAACAATAGATTTATTGGAATTTCTGTAAATAGCAAGCAGTTGGTGAATATATGCCCATGGCAACCCTCTGCAGGATTTGTGCAAGTTCTTAATGGTTTGGAACTGCGTTATAAATAAAAATTGTGCTGTCTGAGCGTCAGCGAGTTCACAATTTTTATTTATGCTTCCAGCAGTGACAAAGCATTTTAGAACTTACCAAATCCGAAGCCCTGTTGCCTGGGGCATATATTCATCCAGCTGCGATGACATATACGAAGGTTTTATTTTTCTATTGTTTTCTCATTTACAAACATCCACAAATATGCTACTATTTTGAAAGAAGCGAAATCATAGTTTTCGCAAAATATAAGCAAACTCAACGAACAAGAGAGTACATTTGTTGACCACATTACAGAGAATTCCCCGGAGGAAATTTCAGATTTCCGTGGCTGAGAGGGAAGTGCAGGTGCAGATGGAAGATGGCTTGGGAGAGGTGCAGTCGAGATCAGTGTTAATGCCTGTAAGCAGATCATATGGCATGTTGAAACGGAGATTTCATTTACTGTTCAGACTGCAACAGGACCGCCTGTTACAGCGGAAGGGTATCAGGACAGTGGCAGATCATCACAGAAACGACTGAAATGTCAGACTGGAATCGTACCCGGCAAGGTTTCTGACCGTGAGGCAGGAACGAACAGAAGTGGTAACACGGGCAGGACTCGTCTTCTCTATGAGAAGGGGTCTTTTTTTATTATAATCCAGGAGGAACTATAAAATGGACAAGCAGAAGTATTATATTACAACCGCGATCGCTTACACATCCGGTAAACCACATATCGGAAACACT
>CAKRTP010000120.1 GCA_934402155.1 uncultured Blautia sp.
TTAGAATAGGCGTGAGCCATCAGCTCATTGGACTTTTTAGTTGCTGCATACAGGCTGACCGGGTTGTCCACCTTATCATCTGTGCTGAATGGAACCTTTTTATTTCCGCCATAAACGGAAGAACTGGAAGCGTATACAAGGTGTTCCACACCCTTGTTGCCATTGTCATAAGAATGACGGCAGGCTTCCAAAATGTTATAGAAACCAAGAAGGTTGGACTCGATGTAAGCGTCCGGGTTTGTGATCGAATAACGAACACCAGCCTGTGCAGCAAGGTTTACAACCACATCCGGTTTGTAATCTGCAAAAATCTTTTCGATAATTGCCTTATCCGCAATACTGCCTTTCACAAAAGTAAAATTCGGCTGTGTGGTCAATTCTTCCAGTCTGGCCTCTTTCAGTCTGACATCGTAGTAAGCATTCATATTGTCAATACCAATCACAGTAGCTGAAGGAACTTCCTTATATATTCTTTTCACAAGGTTAGAACCGATAAATCCAGCCGCACCTGTGACCAAAATAGTTTTGTTTTCTAAATTTACTGTGCTCATTTATTCATATTCCTCCATGTTCATAATTCCTCTGTTTATATGTATTTTCGAATATTTTTCTGCGATATACTCATTGATTTCCAGTACTGAGAATTCACCACAAAATCTCGCTCTCCCAGACGTTCACGCCACTGTCCTGGAATACGTTGTTTAATCTTTCTTCCAGCATTTCCTTTGTGGCATCTTTCTTCAGGATTACCTGAAGGAATCCGCCGCCTCCGGCGCCGCAGATCATTTTTCCATCGATGAGGTCTTCGATCACGGCGAAGATCTGGTCGATGCAGGTGTTTGTGCTTCCTTTATCGAGTTTCTTGGAGAGTTCCCAGTGTTCTGATAAGAGTTTCGCGAACTCGTCCACGTTTCCGCGTTCCAGTTCGAAGCGCATCAGTGCTGCTGTTCTCTGGATCTCGGACAGGGCATACAGTGCATCCGGCTCGTTTCCGATATAGCGTCCCACGACATCGCGGAGCAGGTTTCGTGCAAGTCTTCTCTGTCCTGTATAAATCAGTGCGAAACGGCTGTTCAGTTCGTCTTTTGTTTCCTGTTTCAGTTCTATCTGCTGTACCTTCGGGTACTGGTGCATGCCGCTTTCGGCGGTGATGTACTTCAGTCCCATTGAGAGGCCGCCGACCTGATCCTGCCAGCCGCCGCCGGTGGACATTAACTGTTCCATACACAGGACATGATCGTAGAGATCTTCCTGTGTGTAGGTGATTCCTGTAAATTCAAACAAAGCTTTTACGCAGGCACCTGCAAGGATGCTGCTGGTTCCGAGACCGCTGCCCTTTGGCACGCCTACAACCTCGGTGCTCATAAAGATACCGCCGCCGATCCGCTCAAGTACTTCTTCCAGGCTTGAGCCTTCTGAAGGGATAATTCCGCATACCAGGAGGGCTGCCTTCTGAAGGGCGAAGGAATCGTAGGGATCACCGCAGGACTGCAGTGGTTCTATTTCGGTAAATTCTCCATGGGTATCCATGTCGCGGCTGTCAAAAACAACTTTATGTTCTTCCAGACGGCGTAAGGTTACTTTTACCGGAAGGTCGCCGTTCAGGCTGATTGCTGCATTGAGGACGGTTCCTCCGTTTTCGTTGCAGTACGGAGGGGTATCGCTCCAGCCGCCGCCCCAGTTGACGCGAAGAGGAAGGTTTACATGATGTTCATCGCACTGGATTCTGCAGTCAAAGTTTGTCTGGATGCTGTCCAGTGTTCCTGCCAGGATTTCTTTTCCTATGGTCTGGAAGCATTTGTCTATGTATTTCTCGCCTTCAGAGCCGCCGAGTGCACAGCCGATGTAGTAATACAGGCGGATCATGCTACTGAAGCCGCCTCTTCCGATATGACGGTCCAGCCATTCATTCTGGATTTTGCTCAGGCTGTCTTTCTGGAGAAGGTTCCGTACTTCCTGCACGGTTCCTCCGGTGTGGATGATCTGTTCGAGGCTGTCCATTTTGACCAGCTCGTGCATACGACTCTGCCAGTCGATCAGTGCATGTGGGGACGCTTCGCCAAAACCGGAGCACAGGCTTTTGCGCTCGGAGTTTTTCCACGCGGCGGCATCACCGTTTCCGTTTACCATCTCATAAATATTCAGTGCTGCTGCCACTGCCTCCGGAATCGTACTGCACACAGGATAGAGTCGTGCTGTCCAGAGAGTTCTGTTCTCTCCTTCATCCCAGAGTTCATTTTCTGAAATTTCATTTCTGACCATAAACTGTCTGAGTGTTCCTGTCAGGAAAGCGCAGCCGTTTTCGCTCAGAGCAGTCTTCGGATTATCGTGAATGCCGTAAATTCGGACAACAAAACGACCGTCGCGCTGTTTCAGGCCGTGGAGTACGACTTCATCCGGGATGGTTTCTCCGTGGATATCGATATAAGAGAGAACGACATGGTTTCCGATCACAGATCCTGGATGTACATAGCTGACCTCCAGATAGCAGTCCTCGCCACATTCTGCGTTTGTGGACAGGATGCTGTTTAATGCTGCGACGCTTCCCGGTCTGGCACTGGCCTGTGCAAGCTCCGGTCTTCCGCTTTTCCAGATATTTCGGGAGATCAGATTGGTTCCATCTCTGTCGTAGGACGGATTCTGTCCGACGCTGCTGTTAATCTTGCTTTTCCATCCCAGATGGCTGTAGTGAAGGGTTCCCTGTGTCATCAGCTTCAGGATCTCAGCTGTGGTTCCGAAATGAAGGAATTTGGCCGGGGAAAGGCGCAGAAGTTTCATTCTGTATGGACGCAGGATCTCCCAGACAACTTTTCTTGCCGCCAAAAGTTCCGGACAGAATTCTCCCTCCGGTTTTTCTTTGTAAAAAGCTTCCAGTGTGGATTCTCCTGCCAGTGGATAGAGGAAATCTCCATACAGTGACAGGCGCACGGTCTCGTTTACATAGGTGTCGTATTTTTCTTTGTCAAAAATTCCCTGTCTGCTGATCAGGCTGTAAAGTCCGTTCAGGATCTCAGGGCTGAAGATCACCATTCCGGTATCTATATCTACGGAGTCCTGTTCGTTGACTGCTCCCTGGGCACGGAGGCTTTCGGTTGTCTGTTTATGAAGGAATTTCGCCACATTTCCGTCTTCTCCCATAAGGAAGACTCCATGGTTTTTACCGATTTCGACATTTTCCTTGAAGGAAACTGCTGCTGCACCTCTTCCCGGAAAATCAATCTGAAGGGAGTTGAATAACAGAAGGACATCGCCGGAAAGCAGTACCATTCCCTCGCGGATCCGTCCTGCGACTCCGCTCATCTCAGCCATGAACTCGTCAAAAAGTGTGGAGGTTCTTCCATCCGGAAGTTCGTGAGGCACCGGAGAAAACAGTTTTCCCATTGCGGAATACTGCGGAACGCGTTTGCTGTCTCCGCCACTGTGGATGACAAGGATTTTTTTGCCAGTGAAATCTCCTGTTCCCTCCGCTTCTGCAATCGCACGGAGTACGTTTAAGGTTGCGCCGCCGCTTCCGACGCGCTTCCCATCAGGATCCGGCAGAATCAAAAATTTTGTCTGGGATGGAAGAAGTTTCTCTTTCTGCCGCAATGCGATCTGCGCATGAAATCCTTCTGCCTGTTCCTCATTGGAAGCGGTTAATACGATATAGTCCCATCTTGCAAAGCCTTCTTTCTTCAAAGAGCGTGCGTAATCGTCCCATGCATCCTGATAAGACTGTGATAAGAATAAAGAGGTCATGGATTCTGTTTGTCTGCCATCGTCTAACTTCTTTATGGATGTATTCATATTTCTCCTTTTCTTAGTTATATTTATAACTTATCTAATTTTGTTTTTTTATATTACGCTGACCCGGGAGCCAGCGTAATATGACTTTTACATATACATTTCTTCATCATACTCGTTTGATTTCATTCTGTCAAGTTATACAGAGTTACTGTGAACAGTTACTATACAGATCCTTCGTGTTTGACAACAGCTAGGACTGTCTTGATCAGAATTTTGATATCCAGACCTATGGTCCAGTGTTCTATGTACTCAGTGTCAAGGCGTACAACTTCTTCGAAATCTGTGATATCGCTTCGTCCGCTCACCTGCCACATACCGGTGATTCCCGGTTTGGTGGACATACGGCTTCTGTGGTGAAGTTCGTACTTCTCCCACTCGTCTACTGTCGGCGGGCGTGTTCCTACCAGGCTCATATCTCCCTTAAGGACATTCCAGAACTGCGGAAATTCGTCCAGTGAGGTCTTGCGGATGAAGTTTCCGATTCCTTTCGGATTGCCGTTCTTGTCCTTCTTCTCACTGCCGATGATTCGTGGATCGTAGTCCATCTTGAACATGAAGCCATCCATCTTGTTCTGACTCATAAGTTCTGCCTTGCGGGCTTCAGCATCCATGTACATGCTTCGGAACTTATAGATCTTGAAGCGTTTACCGTTCTTACCGATACGGATCTGTGAGAAGAAGATCGGTCCCGGTGATTTGATATAGATCATCGGACCTATGGTAATGATCAGAAGTAAGGTGATCAGGCATCCGACAATGCCGCCTGCGATGTCCATAACTCGCTTATAGATCATTTCCTTCGGTGTGGTTGTGTTGATACTGGAAGTAACAACGGTGTAGTTGCCGATTTTCTCAACAATTTTCTTACCTGTCAGGGACTGATCTACGGAACCGAGACTCAAATGTACGGTCAATCCCATAGTAACGATCTCATCGATCAGCTTTCTTGGGTATGGCTGTTTGTCAGTGATTTTTACAAAAACCTCATCTACCCATTCGCGACAAAGATAATCATGAACGGTATCAATATCTCCGATGACAGGGATTCCGTTGAATGTGTCACCCTTAAAGCCTTTATCCATAAAGGCAATTCCTGTGATCACAAAATCCTGAACCGCTCCGCTCATCATTCGCTTGATCGTAATCTCAGCCTCGTCAGATGCTACAACCAACACCATGGACTTCTTATGTTTGTCGGTTAGATTCTTCATGAGGACATAGCGTTTCCACAGAAGTCTTACGATATAAGTGATGACCAGATAAATTCCAGCTGTGATAAAAAAGATGATTCTGGAAAACTGTTCCGATTGCTGGGTAATAAAAAGATAAGCCATAGACAACAGCAT
>CAKRTP010000121.1 GCA_934402155.1 uncultured Blautia sp.
GAAAAATATGCTCCGATACAGCAGACAGAAGAAACCGCTTCCGATGAAGCAGCACCTGCGGCATCCGAAGGAAAGCTTACCTGGCAGCAGCAGAAAGAAGAACAGGCACGTAAACGTAAGCAGGAGGCGGAACTTAAGAAAACAGAACAGAGAATTGAAAAACTCGAAACCCGAGACAGAGAAATCGATGAAACTCTGGTTCTTCCGGATGTCTGTACCAACGTCGGACGCTGTGCAGAACTCAGCCGCGAAAAAGACAAAATTCAGGCAGAACTTGAAGAACTTTATGAAAAATGGGAAACCCTGGCGTAATGCCGTGGGTTTCCCATTTCTTTATATTCCTATTGCTCTGGTTAATTTTTACTATTTAAGAAGATTATCCAAAGTCTCTCTAATCGCAAGAATAAATCCCTCGCTGTTCAGTACGGTCGGGTTCTCGATGGTAGTGATCAGCGCCAGATCCTTGGTCATCTTGCCGGACTCAATGGTAGAAAGAGT
Organism: uncultured Blautia sp.; assembly: GCA_934402155.1. GTDB lineage: Bacteria > Bacillota > Clostridia > Lachnospirales > Lachnospiraceae > Blautia_A. The sequence goes on from CAKRTP010000121.1 coordinate 499, forward strand.
TGCCTTCTCCAGTTTATCCGCGAACTGTGCCAGCTCCGCATTTCCGTCAAGCTCTCCACGCTTACGAAGAGCTCCTGTCCATGCAAAGATAGTTGCTACAGAGTTTGTGGAAGTCTCGCCGCCTTCCAGATGACGATAATAATGTCTCTGTACTGTTCCGTGAGCTGCCTCATACTCATAGTAACCATTCGGAGAAACAAGAACAGATGTCATCATCGCAAGAGAACCAAATGCTGAAGATACCATATCACTCATAACATCTCCATCATAGTTCTTGCATGCCCAGATGAATCCGCCTTCTGCCTTCATGACACGGGCAACAATATCATCGATCAGGCTGTAGAAGTAAGTAAGACCGGCTTCCTCAAATTTCTCTTTGAATTCCTCATCAAATATAGTCTGGAAAACCTGTTTGAATTTGGCATCATAAGTCTTGGAGATCGTATCCTTGGCGCCAAACCATACATCCTGCTTTGTATCCAGTGCATAGTTGAAGCAGCTTCTTGCAAAGCTCTCGATGGATGCCTCCATGTTGTGCATACCCATGGCAACTCCCGGAGCCTTGAAATCCTGTACCAGGGCACGCTTCTCTTCTCCGTCCTCTGAAGTATAAACAAGCTCAACCTTGCCCGGTTTGTCAATATACAGTTCTGTGTTCTTATAGATATCACCATATGCATGACGGGCAAGAGTGATCGGTTTCTTCCAGTTACGTACACATGGTTCAATTCCCTTTACTACGATCGGAGCACGGAATACAGTTCCGTCAAGAATCGCACGGATCGTTCCGTTCGGACTCTTGTACATCTTCTTGAGATCATACTCCTCCATACGTGCATGGTTTGGTGTGATCGTCGCACATTTAACTGCAACACCATATTTCTTGGTTGCCTCTGCTGCATCGATCGTTACCTGATCATCTGTGTCATTACGGTGTGCAAGACCAAGATCATAATATTCTGTATTCAGATCAATATATGGAAGCAGTAATTCATCCTTGATCATCTTCCAGAGGATTCTGGTCATCTCATCTCCGTCCATTTCTACTAACGGCGTTGTCATCTGAATTTTTGTCATAAGTTTCTCCTCTCTGTGTAGCATTTATTTTACTGTTCACAGTAAGTTACTATACGCTGCCCCTGTTGCTTTGAACAGCGATTTGTTACATTGTAGCGAAAAAAACTCTGTCCGTCAATACTTTCGGGCTTTACCAGAGTAAATCTTACAAATTTTCCGGAAAATTACAGCGAAAGGAACTTTTCGCAGTTAAATTTCCCCCATCCCTGCTGATTTCTCGGAAGTCCCAGATCATCCGCACTGTCGTGCAGCATCATCTTGATATCCACATTCGTGAGCATCGGATCTTTTTCCAGTGCAAGAGCCGCCGCTCCGGATATCACCGGTGTAGACATCGAAGTGCCGCTTTTCATTGCATAGGTATTCCCCGCTCCCGGTGTACACGCCATGATTCGACGCCCCGGTGCTACCAGATCCGGCTTGCAGACACATTCAAAAGTCGGTCCTCTTCCCGAAATCCCATCTTTTCCCAGAAGAAGATCACTTGACCCGACTGTGATCACCTTTTTGCTGCATCCCGGTGCCGTGACACTTCCTGGCTCCGGTCCCTGGTTTCCTGCTGCCGCGACTACTACCAGCCCCTGATCCCAGAGTTTTTCGACACCGCGCACAAGGACGTCTTTATCATTTCTCGTTCGGTATGTCGTCCCCACCGAGATATTCACCACCCGGATATGATATTCCTCCCGATGCTCTTCAATCCACCGAAAAGCTGCCAGAATATCTTCTTTATTTCCGTTTCCAAAACGATCCAGCACCTTGAGACTGATCAGAAAACAGCCCGGTGCCATTCCTGCATATTTTCCCGCAGAAGCAGCCCCGCTGCCTCCAAGGATACCTGCAACACAGGTTCCGTGTCCGTTGTCATCATAGGGCAGTTTTCTGTAAGCTATAAAATCTGCAAAAGCATAAATACGATCTCCAAAATCCATATGAGGATAAATTCCCGTATCAAGAAGTGCCACACCGACTCCCCTGCCGGTATAAACTGACTGCTTCATGAATATACTCCTGATAAATGGACTTATTTTAATGTATTCAAAAAAGCACAATGATGTATGATTTTCGAAAAAATTGCCAATACTGAAAGCCATAAGAAATAAGTAAGGAGGCTTTTTTATGTGGATCTTTTTTCTGATCGTATTTTTTCTTCTGCAGGCATTTGTACTCCTCTGTTGTCTTATCGCCGGAAACGACCCGGCCTCGCAGGAATTATCCGACCGGGAGCAGATGGAATATATACAGAGATGGATGGAGAAGCATTCCCGTTCATAAAAAAATGAGGGAACAGCAGTTACTCATAACTGCCGTGCCCTCATACATATTTTTACGCTGCTGCCGACCTGGAATCACACACCAGATAAGCCTGCTTACATTTCATTTCTTTATTCTACAGTAACACTCTTCGCAAGGTTTCTCGGCTTATCTACATCAAGTCCCTTGGCAACACTTACATAGTATCCCAGAAGCTGAAGTGGGATCACAGCAAGAGAAGTTGCAAAGTATGGATCTGTCTTCGGAATATAAACAGTGAAATCTGCTGTGTCTTCAATATTATAATTTCCAAAAGTAGTAAGTCCCATCAGATATGCTCCACGGCTCTTGCATTCAACCATGTTGCTGACTGTTTTTTCGTAGAGATCCGGCTGGGTAAGAACACCAATTACCAGAGTTCCGTCTTCGATCAAAGAAATGGTTCCGTGCTTCAGTTCGCCTGCTGCATATGCCTCTGAATGAATATAACTTACTTCTTTCATCTTGAGGCTGCCTTCCATGCTGATCGCATAGTCGATCCCACGACCAACAAAGAAAGTGTCATGTGCATTTGCCTGCTTGGATGCAAACCACTGGATTCGCTCCTTATCATCAATGATTCTCTGGATTTTCTCCGGAAGTGTCTTGAGTTCCTCGATATATCCTGTGTACTGCTCCTCTGTGATCTGCTCTCTTACCAGTGCGAACTGAACAGCCAGCACATAGGAAGCCATCATCTGCGTGCTGTAAGCCTTGGTTGTGGCTACTGAAATCTCCGGACCTGCAAGTGTATAGAATACATTATCCGCCTCACGTGCGATGGAGGAACCAACAACATTTACAATAGCAAGAGTGCGGATTCCATGATCCTTGCACAGTCTCAGTGCTGCAAGACTGTCTGCTGTTTCTCCTGACTGACTGATCACAACCGCAAGTGCGTGAGGATCCAGGATCGGATTACGATAACGGAATTCAGATGCAAACTCCACACGTACCGGAATTCCTGCCATATTTTCGATCACATACTGTGCTGCCATTCCGACATGATAAGCAGAACCACAGGCAACAATATAAATCTGAGAGATATCTCTGATCTCTTCCTCTGACAGACCAACATCTGACAGGTCGATCCTTCCCTCATTTAAAACAGAATTCAGTGTATCCTGTACAGCCTTCGGCTGCTCATGGATCTCTTTCATCATGAAATGTTCAAATCCGGCTTTCTCTGCCGCCTCTGCATCCCAGTCGATTACTTTCATTTCTTTCTCAATCTCTTCACCATCAAGGTTGTAGAAAGTGATCTCACCCTTACGGACACGAGCCATCTCCATGTTGCCGATATAATAAACATTTCTTGTATACTTCAGGATTGCCGGAACATCTGACGCAATATAGGACTCACCGTTCTCAATACCAAGAATCATCGGGCTGTCCTTTCTTGCCACATAAATTTCTTCCGGATAATCCTTAAACATGATCGCCAGCGCATAAGAACCGCGGATACGCACCATAGAGTGATTGATTGCATCTACCGGAGTACCCTCATACTTCTTGTAATAGTAGTCGATCAGCTTCACAGCTACTTCTGTATCTGTCTCTGAATAGAAAGTATACCCCTTGTGCAGCAGTTTATCCTTCAGTTCCTGATAATTCTCAATGATCCCATTATGTACAGCAACAATGTTTCCATCATCGCTGACATGAGGATGTGCATTATGCTCAGACGGTTCTCCATGAGTTGCCCAGCGGGTATGTCCGATACCACAGGTTCCCGGAACTGATTTTCCATCATTTGTTTTCTCAGCGAGTCCCCTCAGACGTCCCTTTGCCTTGATCACCTCGGTTTCACTTTCACCATCACGAACTGCAATTCCGGCTGAATCATAACCACGATATTCCAGCTTGGAAAGACCGTCCAGCAAAATCGGTGCCGCCTGATGGTTGCCTGTAAATCCTACAATTCCACACATAAATTAATTCTCTCCTCTTTTTCATCTCATATAACAGCAAAGCGGAAATCACAATCCGCCCACATTACCTGTTCATGAGCTCCATCTCTTCTCGAGCTGAGTTCATTTTTGCTCTAGCATAGCACAAGAAAGGAGAAAATTCAATATTTTTTGCATTATTGGCCGTTTTAATTGCATTTTTGGTAACTGTTCACTTTCTTTTCCAGAGTTTCATACACCAGTTTACGATCAGACATCCTGCCATGCACCCCAGTCCATTGTGGATCATGTCATCCCACTCAAACAGTCCTCT
>CAKRTP010000122.1 GCA_934402155.1 uncultured Blautia sp.
TTTTATTTATCTCGCCAGATAATCCGGCCTTTTGAAAGATCATATGGAGAAAGTTCAATAGTAACTTTATCTCCAGGAAGAATACGGATGAAGTTCATACGCAGCTTTCCGCTGATATGAGCCAATACCACATGCTTATTTTCCAGTTCTACTTTGAACATTGCATTAGGCAGCTTCTCCAGTACAGTACCTTCCACTTCAATTACATCTGCTTTTGACATTATAAACCTCCTGTATCAACTGTCATTTTGTAAGAGTCAGAATTTCCGGTTCTCCATCCGTGATCAGAACGGTATTTTCATAATGTGCAGAAAGAGATCCATCCATCGTTACAACTGTCCACTCATCATCCTCCCACGCAACATCTGCGCGTCCCAGATTGATCATCGGCTCAATTGCAAGTGTCATACCAGGCATCAGTTTGATACCTCTGCGCTTTTGCGGAAAATTCGGAATCTGTGGATCTTCATGAAGATGTGTTCCAATTCCATGACCTACCAGATCACGAACAATACCGTAATTATATTTCGCTGCATAAGCACCGATTGCTTTGGAAATATCATTCAGATGATTTCCTGCTTTTGCAAATTTTATTCCCTCAAAAAAGCTCTGTTTTGTAACTTCCATGAGCTGTCTTGCTTCCGGCGAAACCTCTCCCACCGCATAAGTACGTGCAGCATCTGAATGATATCCTTTATAGATCAGTCCGGCATCAATCTTGACAAGATCGCCTTCCTGAATGATTTTATGTCTGGACGGGATTCCATGTACTACTTCATCATTAATACTGATGCAAAATGATGCGGGAAAGCCCTGATAATTCAAAAAGTTTGGAGTGCAGCCCATAGAGCGAATCATATCCTCACCAATACGGTCCAGTTCTTTTGTGCTGATTCCCGGCTTAATATGAGAAGCCAGTTCATCATGAACCTTTTCCAGTAAATGGCCGGCATGTCTCATAAGCTCAATTTCATGTTCTGACTTAATAGAAACTGACATTTTTTATTCTCCCAAGATTTCAACGATAGCCTGGAATACGTCATCCAGGGCAAGTGTTCCGTCTACTGTCTTTAATACGCCCTGCTCTGTATAGTAATCGATCAATGGCTGTGTCTGTTCATGATATACTTTCAGACGTTTGGAAACGGTCTCCGGTTTATCGTCATCACGAAGTACAAGTGCCTCACCACAGGTATCGCATACATTCTCTGTCTTCGGTGCCGCATATTCGATATGATAGGTAGCACCACATTTCAGGCATGCTCTTCTGCCAGACATACGGTTAACGATATTCTCATCCGGAACATCCACATCAATTGCATAATCAATGCCGCTTCCCAGTTTTTTAAGAGCTTCTGTCAGGCATTCTGCCTGAGGAATTGTTCTCGGGAAGCCATCCAGTACATAACCATTTTTCGCATCATCCTGCTGGATTCTGTCAACTACCAGATCACAGGTTAATTCATCTGGTACCAAAAGCCCCTGATCCATATAAGTTTTTGCCTTTTTGCCTAACTCAGTACCATTCTTGATGTTTGCACGGAAAATATCTCCTGTAGAGATATGAGGAATCCCATATTTTGCAGCAATTTTCTTTGCCTGAGTTCCTTTTCCTGCACCTGGTGCACCCAACATAATAATTCGCATAACAAATACCTCCTTTTTCTTTATGAAGCATATATGGCAGTCTCTTTTTATCAGACCACCGATACAGGAAAAGTTTCTCCTGTATCAAATCAAGGCTGTGACGCTTTCGCACCACAACCTTCATTTTTAGTTGTTCAGGAAGCCCTTGTAATTGCGGACAAGCAACTGGGATTCAATCTGTTTCACAGTTTCAAGCACGACACCTACAACAATGATGATAGATGTTCCACCGAAAGAAACATTTGCCCCAAAGACTCCGTTAAAGAAGAACGGAATAACTGCCACAATAATCAGACCTACCGCACCTATAAATATAATATAATTCAGCATTTTAGTCAAATAATCTGATGTAGGTTTTCCCGGACGGATACCAGGTATAAATCCACCCTGCTTTTTGATATTATCTGCAACTTCCAACGGATTAAATGTAATGGAAGTATAGAAATATGCAAAGAATACACACAATACAATGTATACCAGCAGACCCCAGGTATATTTTAACTGAGATGGATTGCACCAGTTACTTGAAGAGAGACCTCTCAGAATTTCACTTCCGATACCTGTTCCATTTGCCTTACCGGCAAACTGTGCAATAACTCCAGGGAATGACATGATAGAAGAAGCAAAAATGATCGGAATAACGCCGGCAGTATTAACTTTCAGCGGAATATTAGTGGACTGGCCACCCATCAGTTTTCTTCCTACCATCTTTCTGGAATACTGAACAGGGATTCTTCTCTCTGCTCCATTAAGAATAAGGACAAATACTACTACAACAAGAATAATTGCAAAGATAATAAGTCCTGCAAGTGTTCCTTTTGCAATTGTTTTCCCCTTAACAAAGTTCTCATAAAGAGTTGTCATATCACTTGGGATACGGGAAATAATATTAACCGCAAGTACGATAGAAATACCATTTCCAACACCTTTTTCTGTGATACGTTCACCAATCCACATCAACATTGCAGATCCGGCTGTCAGACTGACGATTACAACGATTCCCTTGAGAATGGTCATATCCTGTACGATATTTCCACGGGCAAATCCGATAGTCATGGCAATAGACTCAAACAGAGCAAGCCCAATTGTGACATAACGGGTAATCGCTGTCATTTTTTTTCTTCCCTCTTCACCATCTCTGTGCATCTCCTCCAGTGCAGGAATTGCAATTGTGAGAAGCTGAATGATAATGGAAGAAGTAATGTACGGTGTAATGTTCAATGCGAATACGGACATGCTCTCAAAAGAGCCACCGGTGAATGCATCAAAGAAATTGAATGCATCACCGGTATTACTCCGAAACCACTGTTTGAATACATCACTGTCCACGCCCGGAATCGGGAGCTGTGAACCGATACGGATGATAAAAATCATCCATAAGACGTAGAGAAGTTTTCTCCGCATCTCTTTTACTCTAAAAACACTTTTAAGAGTTTCAAACATTAGATCACCTCTACTGTACCACCTGCAGCTTCGATTTTTGCTTTTGCGGTCTCGCTGACTGCATTTACTTTAACTGTAAGCTTTTTAGTCAGTTCACCGTTTCCAAGAATCTTAACACCATCTCCTGCTTTGGAAATTGCGCTGGTAGCGAGTAAAGATTCAACTGTAACTTCTGCTCCGTCTTCAAAACGATTCAGAACGTCAACATTGATTGCGATGATCTCTTTAGAATTTCTGTTCTTGAAGCCTCTCTTAGGAAGACGTCTGTATAAAGGCATCTGTCCACCTTCAAATCCCGGTTTCTTATGTCCGGAACGAGCTAACTGTCCTTTATGTCCTTTTCCGGCTGTTTTACCGTTTCCAGAACCATGTCCACGGCCTCTTCTGAAGTTATCGCTGTGTTTAGAACCATCTGCTGGTCTTAAGTTTGATAATTCCATCTTTGGCACCTCCTTTAATTTTTTAAAAACACTCTCTGAATATCTTATGCTTCTTCAACCTTTACAAGATGCTGAACCTGCTGGATCATTCCTCTGGTTGCTGCATTGTCAGGCATTTCAACTGTTTTGTGCATTTTTGTAAGTCCCATAGCTTCTACAGTTTTTTTGTGTTTCGGAACTGCACCGATCGGGGACTTAACAAGTGTAACCTTTAATGTGTTTGCCATTATCTTGTCCTCCTTATGCCAGAATCTCTTCTACAGATTTTCCGCGAAGTTTTGCAACTTCTTCCGGAGTTTTCAGTTTGCTTAATCCTTCAATAGTAGCCAGAACTACGTTCTGTTTATTTCTGGATCCCATACATTTTGTACGGATGTTTTTGATTCCTGCAAGCTCGATGACTGCACGTGCCGGACCGCCAGCGATAACTCCAGTACCTTCCGGAGCACGTTTCAGAAGCATCTCAGCACTTCCGAATTTACCTACATAGTCATGAGTGATGGAATTGTTCTCATCTCTTGCAACTGTAACCAGTTTTTTCATAGCATCTTCTTTTCCTTTGCGGATAGCTTCCGGAATTTCAGCTGCCTTTCCTAAACCTGCACCAACATGTCCGTTGCCGTCACCTACTACAACTAAAGCTGTGAAACGGAAGTTACGACCACCTTTAACAACCTTGGTAACACGTTTGATTGACACTACTTTATCTTCTAATTCTAACTGACTAGCATCAATAAGATTATTTTTCATGTGTCTTTTTCCTCCCTTTTAGAATTTCAGCCCAGCTTCTCTTGCTGCGTCTGCCAGTGCCTTAACTTTACCGTGATAGATATAGCCTCCTCTGTCGAAGACAACGCTCTCGATACCTGCTTCAACTGCTTTCTTTCCGATTACAGTTCCAAGGTATGCTGCAGCTTTTACATCATCAGTGTTTTCCAGTTCAGCTTTTACATCTTTCTGAAGAGTAGAAGCAGATACTAAAGTTTTTCCTACAGTGTCATCAATGATCTGTGCATACATATGCTTGTTGGAACGAAATACTGCCAGTCTTGGAGTAGTAGCTGTTCCATTGAGATGATGACGGATTCTTCTATGTTTTTTCTCGCGAATTTCCGCTCTGGATGCTTTATTAATCATATTCTCACTCTCCTTATTTATTTCTTACCAGTCTTACCGACTTTACGTCTGATAACTTCATCAGCATACTTGATACCTTTGCCCTTATATGGCTCCGGTCTTCTCTTATCTCTGATTTCTGCTGCGTACTGGCCAACTTTTTCTTTGCTGATACCGGAAACGATGATCTTGTTTCCATCAACTTTGGATTCCAGACCTTCTGGATCTTCCATCTCTACCGGGTGAGAATATCCCAGAGAAAGAACAAGTTTCTTGCCCTGTTTCTGAGCTCTATAACCTACACCGTTAACCTCAAGCTCTTTTGTATAGCCTTCGCTAACACCAACAACCATGTTGTGGATAAG
>CAKRTP010000123.1 GCA_934402155.1 uncultured Blautia sp.
TATGCAGAAATCGGCCGTTTCGTAGGACTGACAGGAAAAGATGACAAAGAAGTATTTGAGAAACTTCTGGAGAAACTTGAAGAACTCAAAAAGATCATCGAGATCAAACCTACTATCAAAGACTACAATGTAGATGAAAAATATTTCCTTGAGACTCTTGATGAGATGAGCGAGCAGGCATTCAATGACCAGTGTACAGGTGCAAACCCGAGATACCCACTCATCGCAGAACTGAAAGAGATTTACCTGAAAGCATACTATGGTAAATAATAAGCAAGTACATTTTCTTCCATAAAAATATATTATAAGCTGTGGCTGGCCCGGTATTACAGGAACGTGATACCGGGTCAGCTGCTTTTTGTCCTGCTTGGAGACAAAATCGTGAATCTGTGTGTTGCAAATAAAGAATACGAATGTTACAATGTACTGCAACAAGAAGAGTAAAATAAAAAAGACGGAGCAGTTACAGACAAACAGAAAATCACATTTATAAGTGATACAGAAAAGACAGCTTCAGGGGGCATGATTATTGAAACAGAATGAAAACACAAAATATATAAAACTTGGAATCACAGGTGCGTCAGTCCTGGCATTTGGCTTTGCGATCATGTATATTCTGAATCAGAGCCAGAATATCGTAGCAGGAATCAGGGGAATCTTTAATATATTGAAACCGTTCCTGTATGGTGCGTTGATTGCCTATATTCTTGCACCAATGTGCAACCGCATGGATGACAGATTCCTGAAATGGTTTCCAAATGCAACTGAGAAACAGAAAAAGAGTCTGAAATTTCTGTCTATCGCAATAGCAGTAATTTCGGCTGTGACGATTGTGATCTTATTGCTTCTTCTGATCCTGCCGCAGGTATGGGACAGTACGGTCAAGATTATCCGCATTCTTCCGGCGAGACTCGCGTATTGTAACCGTATGATTGATCAGATACTGCAGGATCAGCCGCAGCTCCAGGCATATTTTAATCATTTTTCTTCACAGATTGAGAGCGGACTGAATGATATTCTGAGTGCAAACTCCAGTATGATGCAGACGATCCAGGGAATTCTTAATAATATCACAGTACAGCTGATTGAGGTTTTCAGTGTATTTAAGAATATGTTTCTTGGATTTTTGATCGCAGTGTATCTCCTTGCCAGCAGGAAACTGTTTGGTGCACAGGCGAAACTGCTTCTGTATGGCATTTTTCCAAATAAGTGGGCTGCTATCGTTGAGGAAGAAATTCGTTATACAGATAAGATGTTCAATGGTTTCTTTGTTGGAAAGATCATTGACTCTGCAATCATCGGTGTGATCTGCTTTGCAGGTACTACCTTGATGGGATTTGAGTCGGCCGCTTTTATCAGTGTGGTGATCGGTGTGACGAATATCATACCGTTTTTCGGACCTTTTATCGGTGCGATCCCATGTACTCTGCTGCTTCTTCTGGATAATCCATGGCAGGCACTGTATTTCGTTATCTTTATTGTGATCCTTCAGCAGGTGGACGGAAATATCATCGGACCGAAGATCCTTGGAAATACAACAGGTGTTTCCAGTTTCTGGGTATTATTTTCAATTCTTCTGTTCGGCGGATTATGGGGAATTGTCGGAATGGTTATCGCAGTTCCGCTTTTTGGAGTACTCTATGATATTATCAGGAAACTGACAAACAGAGGACTTCAGAAGAATCATAAAGAAGAGATGCGGGAAGAATATGACAATTATTTCCACAAGCCTGAACCACCGAAGGAGAAACCTTCCGAGTCGAAGCTTTCCAGAGAAAAACTTCTTGAAGCGAAGGTTAAGCTTCAGAAGAAGTGGAAACAACATTCAGATCGATAATATGACATAAAAAACGTGCGCATTGACAGCGCACGTTTTTTGTAGTCTAAAGCAGACTTGTTTGTTTTTACTGTTTACGGAATGCAGCACGTTTTCTTTCTCTAGGGTCGAGAATTCTCTTACGGATACGAAGGCTTGATGGTGTAACCTCAAGAAGCTCATCCTGATCGATAAACTCGATTGCCTGCTCCAGACTGAGTACTTTTGGTGGTGTCAGTTTCAGAGCTTCATCAGCGGAAGAAGAACGTGTGTTGGTCAGATGTTTGGTCTTGCAGACATTCAGTTCGATGTCCTCAGCTTTACCATTCTGTCCGATAACCATACCACTGTATACTTTTTCGCCAGGTCCGACAAAAAGTGTTCCACGATCCTGTGCGGAGAACAGGCCGTATGCAACAGCCTCACCTGATTCGAATGCGATCAGGGATCCCTGTTTACGATACTGGAAATCTCCCTTGTATGGAGCATATCCGTCGAAGGTTGTGTTCAGGATACCTGTACCCTTGGTGGAAGTAAGGAACTCTCCACGGAAACCGATCAGTCCGCGGGACGGGATGTGGAATTCCAGACGAACAGAACCATCGCTGGCCGTACTCATTCCCTGAAGTTCACCTTTTCGTTCGCTCAGTTTCTGGATAACTGTACCTGAGAATTCTTCCGGAACATCAACGTAAGCGATTTCCATCGGCTCAAGTTTCTTGCCGCGTTCGTCTGTGTGATACAGAACTTCCGGTTTACTTACTGCGAATTCATAACCTTCACGGCGCATATTCTCAATAAGAACAGACAGATGAAGTTCACCACGTCCGGAAACCTTGAAACATTCGGTTGTTTCAGTATCTTCAACACGAAGGCTGACATCTGTGTTGAGTTCACGGTACAGACGGTCACGAAGATGGCGGGAAGTGATATATTTACCTTCCTGTCCGGCAAGCGGGCTGTCGTTAACAAGGAAGTTCATGGAAAGTGTAGGTTCAGAAATCTTCTGGAACGGAATTGCCTCCGGATTGTCACCGCCGCAGAGGGTGTCACCGATATGGATATCCTCAATACCGGAGATTGCAACGATAGAACCTACAGATGATTCTTTAACTTCAATCTTATTCAGACCGTCAAATTCATAAAGTTTGCTGATCTTGACTTTCTTGCGTTTGTCAAGGTCATGATGGTTCAGAAGGGTAAGTTCCTGATTGACTGCGATCTTACCGTTTTCTACTTTACCTACACCAATACGGCCTACATATTCATTGTAGTCGATGGTACTGATAAGAACCTGGGTATCAGCATCCGGATCACCCTCCGGAGCCGGGATATATTTCAGGATTGTCTCAAACAGCGGAGCCATATTTTCCGGTGTATCTGCAAGGTCAAGAACTGCATGGCCTGCTTTTGCAGAAGCATACAGGAACGGGCAGTCGAGCTGCTCATCAGAAGCTTCAAGATCCATAAGGAGTTCCAGAACTTCATCGATAACTTCATCCGGACGTGCTTCCGGCCGGTCGATCTTGTTGATGCAGACAATGACATGCAGATCCAGTTCAAGAGCCTTTTTCAGAACAAATTTAGTCTGGGGCATGGCACCTTCAAAAGCATCTACCAGAAGAATAACGCCATCGACCATCTTCAGTACACGCTCTACCTCGCCGCCGAAGTCTGCATGGCCTGGGGTATCGATGATGTTGATTTTTACTCCTTTGTAATGGACAGCAGTGTTCTTGGACAAAATAGTAATTCCGCGCTCACGCTCAATGTCATTGGAGTCCATGACACGTTCCTGAACTTCCTGGTTTTCACGGAATACACCGCTCTGCTTCAGAAGCTGATCTACCAGTGTGGTTTTGCCGTGATCGACATGGGCGATAATGGCTACGTTGCGTACATCTTCGCGTTTGATATTCATAAAAATCGAAATCCTTTCTATTTTCTTCTATATTAATGTATTTTTTCCATGATACGACATTCCAGTTTACCACATTTTTCGCAGATTACAAGGTGTTGATAAAAATTTTTTTTAAAAGTGGTTCTAAATCTTCATGAAGCTTCATATTCATAGTTTTATAAAAAACAAAATACCCAAAGAGGAAGGAGAACTTATTTATGTCAGACAAAATCATTGAAAATAATCAGGTATCGATCATGGGAAAGATTAATACAGGCTTTACTTTCAGTCATCAGGTATTCGGAGAGGGCTTTTATACAATGGAGCTTCTTGTCAGACGTCTAAGTGATTCTGAAGACAGGATACCGGTTATGGTGTCTGAGCGTCTGATCGATATTACGCAGGATTATACAGGAGAGTATATTGAAATTCATGGACAGTTTCGTTCATATAACCGCCATGAAGAGAAACGAAATCGTCTTGTACTCTCTGTTTTTGCACGTGAAGTGAGGTTTGTGGAAGATGAAGATGAAAATATTCCGGTGAATCAGATTTTTATGGATGGTTTTATCTGTAAACCTCCGGTTTATCGAAAGACTCCTCTTGGAAGAGAAATCGCGGACATACTGCTGGCAGTAAACAGACCTTATGGAAAATCAGATTACATACCATGTATCTGCTGGGGAAGAAATGCGAGATATGCGTCCGCATTTGCTGTAGGAGGTCATGTGCTTTTGTGGGGGAGAATCCAGAGCAGGGAATATATGAAGCGCATCGGTGAAAATCAGTCGGAGAAGCGTATTGCATATGAAGTATCTGTGAGCAAACTGGAATATGTGGACTAGTGTACTGTATCATTGACATTTCGCTAAATAACTTGCCTGTTTTCCCATCGAACTGCGTTGACTTCGCTCAACGATGCCACCGCATCGCCTCGTTCAGTCGCCTTGTCGATGAAAAAACATTCTGCGTTATTTAACTGAAAGTCAATGAGACAGCACACTAGCAGAACGGCAGTAACGAGCGACAATTATATCAGGAAACACCCGGCAGATACATCTTGCTTTTTTGACAGAACTGCGGTAAGATAAAACCATTAATGCAAGGATTAGTTTTACCAATGTTAAGAGGAAGTAGTTATGGAAAGAGAATTAACAGAAGTATACTGTGGAAACGGAAAGGGCAAGACTGCGCTTGCG
>CAKRTP010000124.1 GCA_934402155.1 uncultured Blautia sp.
GCACGCACCTCTTCCAGGATTTTATTTCGGATCATGTAAGCATAATACCACAGATGCTCAAGAACTACGATCGTCAGCGGCATGATCAGATGAATCACCCTGTCTCCGATATCGTCTGCCTTTCCGGTACTGTAAGCACCACTGCTTGGCAGGATCTTGAGATTTACGGAGAAGATAAGGATCAGTACCAGCGCCATCCAGAACTCGGGAATACAGCTGGATATCGTACCCAATTTACATAAAATCCGGTCTGCCATCCGGTTTTCGTACCAGGCACATAGAATTCCCAGAAGCAATGCTCCCGCGAACATAATGATAAATCCGATTCCCCCCAGCAGAAGTGTATTGCCGATACGGCCACCGATCACTTCTAATACATCCTGTTTGTATTTAAATGAAATACCAAATTCTCCATGAAAAGCATTTTTTACCCATTTCACATACTGCACAGAAATCGGTTCATTCAGGCCTAATTTTCCCATAGCCCATTCACGTTCTTCCGGACTCATCTTTTCTGTACGATCACCATAATAGGAAATCAGCGGATCTCCCGGTGCCAGACGTGCTACATAAAATACTGCAACAGACAGAATAAATACTGAGATCAGAAATATCAGGCATTTTTTGCCATAGTAGACTAACTTTTTTTGTCTCATTATATGCTGCACCCCTTTCCACCATCCGGAAGCATCGCAAAATGTCCCGGTGACACTTCTGTCCACACACTGTTTTCCATTCCCTCACCATCATAATATTTAAGTACTCTTTTTCTTTCTCTGATCGGATCCGGAACAGGAATCGCAGACAGCAGTGTTTTTGTATAAGGATGCACCGGATTAGAATACAGTTCTTCTGACGGTGCCAGTTCTACCAGTTTTCCATGATACATGACTCCGACACGGTCACAAAGATACTCTACCATGGCCAGGTCATGAGCGATAAATAAAAATGTAAATCCATGCTCCTCCTGCAGATGACGGAACAGATTCACGATCTGTGCCTGTATAGACACATCCAGAGAAGCGATCGGTTCATCTGCTACCAGAAATTCCGGTTCCATACAAAGAGACCTGGCTATTGCCACTCTCTGTCTCTGACCGCCGGACAATTCGGATGGATAACGGTCCAGAAAGCTCTTCTCAAGTCCTACATACTCCATCTGAAAAGCTGCTTCTTTTACATAACTTCCTCTCGGAGGTGTGATATGCTGGATTCTCATAGGCTCTGTAATGATATCGGATACTTTCATTTTCTGATTCAGGCTGGATGCTGAATCCTGAAAGATCATCTGACGTCTGGTCTGCAGCATCTTTTTATGCTTTTTGAATTCTTTTTTGTCACAGATATTTACATCCTTGTACCAGATTTCGCCCTGAGCCGGCTGATATATATTCATCAGACATCTGGCTACAGTGGACTTTCCCGAACCGGATTCGCCTACCAGACCAAAGATTTCGCCTTTATGGATCTGAAATGATACATCATCCACAGCCTTCACTTTGATCTTTTTCGTCAGATGAAACTGCTGGGTCAGATGCCTGACATCTAATAATACTTCTTTACTCACTGCACTGTCCTCCCATAGGTGATTTGATCTGTGGTGCCCTTGGGTCCAGCAGCCAGGTTGCCGCATAATGCGTGTCTGTGATTTTAAACATAGGCGGCATTTCTTCATAATCAATATTTAAAGCATATTCATTTCGACATGCAAAAGCATCACCCTTTGGTGGATCAATCAGTGTAGGCGGCATTCCGGGAATCGTATACAGACTCTCTTTTCCGTTTGCAAATGCCGGAAGTGATCTCATCAGTCCCCATGTGTACGGGTGTCTCGGATCATAATAAACTTCCTCAGCAGTACCGATCTCTACAATCTTACCCGCATACATTACCGCTACCCGATCCGCTACCCGGGCGACAACTCCCAGATCATGGGATACCAGTATGGTGGCTGTTCCCAGTTTCATCTGTATTTCCCGCAGAAGATCCAGAATCTGTGCCTGAATGGTCACATCCAATGCAGTCGTCGGTTCATCTGCAAATAAAATATCCGGATCTGCTGCCAGAGCAATAGCCATAACACATCTCTGACGCATTCCGCCGGAGAACTGCCACGGATACTGATGATACCGTTCTTTAGGATGCGAAATTCCCACCAGTTCCATAAGTTCAAGTACCTTCTGATCTACCTGCTCTTTCGTATAATTCTTATTGTGAATGATCACTGCTTCCGCGATTTGTTTTCCAATTTTTATAGTTGGATTCAGGGAAGTCATAGGATCCTGAAAAATCATGGAAAAAATTTTTCCACGCAGTTTTTGCATCTCCTTCTCCCTGTAACAGGTAATGTCCTGTCCATTAACACAGATACTGCCCTCTTTTATCTTTGCACTTGGCGGCAAAAGCTTCATAATACTTTTGCAGAGCACGCTCTTTCCACATCCGGATTCTCCAACTACAGCCAGCACTTCTCCCTTCTTTAATGAAAAAGAAACGTCTCTCACTGCCTGGACCTCTCCCGAAGGACCGTCTATGCTGACCGAAAGATTTTTGACCTCTAATAAATGTTCCATTTTTAACCCTTTTTCCGCTCGTGTAAAAAGGGGGCACTCCACGTGCCCCCATCACAACCCATTTCTTATTATTCGATTGTCCAGTCTGCAACATTCCAGAAAATACCTACTCCGTGATGTCCCATAATGGTATCAGGATCGATTCCCTTAATGTTACTGTCAGCTACATAGTTAGCATCGATATAGCAGATCATTGCATAAGCCGGATCCTCTGCAAGAGCTTTCTGGAAATTAGCATAAGCTTCTTTACGAACTTCCGGATCAGCTGTCTGTCTTGCCTCTGTCAGATATTTGTCAACTTCCTCGTTAGAGTAGCTGGAGTAGTTTGCTCCCTTATCTGTTCCGAATACTTTGTATGTATGGTCGTCAGCGTCAAACGGGCTTCCCCATCCGATCAGGAATGCCATCTGTCCGGCCCAGTCTGTCTGTGCAGGAATATCTACAGATACATCCATACCGATTTCTTTCAGTTCCTGTGCTGCGATCTGAGCCATGTCAATACGTACCTGATCTCCAGAACTTACGCTGATAACAAATCCAACTTTTTCGCCGTCGCGGTAGTAGAATCCGTCATCACCCATTTTACATCCGGCTGCTTCAAGGATTTCTTTTGATTTTTCCGGATTGTAATCATAGTGTTCAACATCTTCGCAGTTGTAGATATTTCTCTGAAGAGGACCATAAGCAGGCATTCCCTGTCCCAGGATAACTGCATCGATGATTGCCTGACGGTCAAGTCCGTAGCATACTGCCGGGATCAGATCACGGTTTTTCTGCCAGTATTCGTTTCCAAAGTTGAACATGATTCCACGATAATCAGCTGTCTTCATATCATAACATGTGTATGCGTCATCATCAGCAAAAGAAACTGCATCCTTCGGTGTCAGAAGAGCCATATCCAGTTCTCCGGATTTTAACTGAAGAGCTTTTGCATTGTCATCCGGTACGATCTTGAATACGATTTTGTCGATGGAAGGCTCGCCTTTGAAATAATCTTCATTCTTAACCAGTGTGATAGCCTGTCCTTCATCCCAGGATTCAATCTTGTATGGACCTGTTCCTACCGGATTACGGAAGAAATCAGATGTCTGCATATCCTCTCCCTCAAGCAGGTGCTTAGGAAGCACTGCCATTGTCATATAATCAAGGAATGCTACGTTTTTGTCCTCGAGTTTGAATGCAACTGTATGATCGTCGATCACATTGATCTCTTCTACGTCCTCATAGTTCGGTGCATTCTCAGAACCATTTTCCGGATCCATGATAGCCTCGATGGTAAATTTAACATCGTCTGCTGTAACAGGTTCGCCATCCTGCCACTTAGCATCTTCTGCCATATGGAATGTGTAGGTGTTTGTTGCATCATCAAAATCCCAGCTTTCTGCCAGTCCCGGAACTACCTGATTATCTCCGTCATGTGCAGTTAATCCGTTGAAGATCAGAATATTGATCTCGCCATGCTCGTCCATAGCCGGGTTGATTCTGGTATAATCTCCGCTTCCATATACCAGTGTTGTTTCTTCGTCTGCCAGTACAGGCACTGTGGTTCCGGCGCTGACCAGTGATACAGTCAGAAGCATTCCGGCCATTGTCAATAGACCCTTTTTCATTATCTGTTCCCTCGCTTTTTTTAATTTGGTAACTTATTCAATGATACCAAAACGGGCTATCTTCCATAAGCCCTGTGGGGGGATATTGACATATTCCTTTTTATACCAGACATATTCCATTTATATATATCTTTTATAAAGAAAAAAACACAGTACGACAGAAATGCTCTGTCATACCATGTTTTTTAGTTACTGTGGACAGTTACGTTTTTTACTCTGTCCTATTCTGCCAGCAATCCTGCCGCCCGCATATTTGCAAGCAGAAGATTAAACTGATTTACCACATCTTCCGCACTTGTCGCATTTGCGACCGCTGCCGCAGGAGTTATGGTACCTGCGGGACCTGCTGGCCCTGTTGGACCTGTTGCTCCTACTGGTCCATCTGCACCCACTGGTCCGGTTGGACCTGGAATCCCCTGTGGCCCGGCTGGGCCTGTTGCTCCCGTCACACCAATTGGTCCCTGGATTCCCTGCGGCCCTGTTGCTCCCTGGGCTCCGGCCGGACCCTGAATTCCCTGTGGTCCCTGCAATCCGGTGGCTCCAGTTGCTCCTGTAGGTCCGATTGCTCCGGTTGGCCCCTGGATTCCCTGTAATCCCTGTGGTCCCTGGGGCCCAGTTGCGCCAGGACATCCTCTTGGTCCCATAGGACCAGTCGGACCCGGACATCCACAGTTGCAGCAGCCCTGACT
>CAKRTP010000125.1 GCA_934402155.1 uncultured Blautia sp.
GTTGGTATACTCAGAAAGATTTCTGTAAATCTCATGATCAGTTCATCAAGCCATGCCGGTGCCACACCACTGAATGCGCCAACTACCACTGCAATAAAAGTAGAAATAACCGTAGCTAGTCCACCGATCAGAAGTGAAATTCTTCCTCCATACCATATCATGGAAAAAATATCTCTTCCCATCGTATCAGTACCAAAGAGAAACTCTTTGTCCGGTGCTTTGTTATAATTCAGCAGATCCATGTACGTAGGATCCTTTGTCATGATCAGTTCTGCACACAGGCACCCCAAAACAATAAGAACCAATATGACAACAGAAACTACCGGTTTACCCTCATACCATTTTTTCTTTGATCTCGGAGCTACCGTCTCTGTCTTTCTGTTTCCCGCCAGTTCAAATAAGTTATTTGTCATCCTTCTACTACCTCCGATTTCTCGGTTATTACTTCATCCTTCATACGAGGATCAATCTGTTCATTGATAGTCTGACTGACGATATTACAGAAAATAACCAGGATTCCTGACATCATACAAAGCAGCATCAGCAGATTGTAATCATGATATCTGGCACTCTCATAGGACAGAGCTCCGATTCCGGGATACGAGAATACACTTTCTACAACATAGGTTCCTCCAAGTACATGAGGAACCGCAATAGCCATGATACTCAAATAAGCAGGCATTACGTTTCGAACGCAATGTCTGAACATAAGCTTTTTCTTATCCAGTCCCTTAGCCTTCGCCAGAAGCACGTAATCTGCACGCACCTCTTCCAGGATTTTATTTCGGATCATGTAAGCATAATACCACAGATGCTCAAGAACTACGATCGTCAGCGGCATGATCAGATGAATCACCCTGTCTCCGATATCGTCTGCCTTTCCGGTACTGTAAGCACCACTGCTTGGCAGGATCTTGAGATTTACGGAGAAGATAAGGATCAGTACCAGCGCCATCCAGAACTCGGGAATACAGCTGGATATCGTACCCAATTTACATAAAATCCGGTCTGCCATCCGGTTTTCGTACCAGGCACATAGAATTCCCAGAAGCAATGCTCCCGCGAACATAATGATAAATCCGATTCCCCCCAGCAGAAGTGTATTGCCGATACGGCCACCGATCACTTCTAATACATCCTGTTTGTATTTAAATGAAATACCAAATTCTCCATGAAAAGCATTTTTTACCCATTTCACATACTGCACAGAAATCGGTTCATTCAGGCCTAATTTTCCCATAGCCCATTCACGTTCTTCCGGACTCATCTTTTCTGTACGATCACCATAATAGGAAATCAGCGGATCTCCCGGTGCCAGACGCGCTACATAGAACACTGCAACAGACAGAACAAATACTGAGATCAGGAATATCAGGCATTTTTTACCATAGTAGACTAACTTTTTTTGTCTCATTATATGCTGCACCCCTTTCCGTCAGTCGGAAGCATTGCAAAATGTCCCGGTGACACTTCTGTCCACACACTGCTTTCCATTCCTTCACCTTCATAATACTTAAGTACTCTTTTTCTTTCTCTGATCGGATCCGGAACAGGAATTGCAGACAACAGTGTTTTTGTATAAGGGTGCACCGGATTGGAATACAGTTCTTCTGACATTGCCAGCTCTACCAGTTTTCCATGATACATTACTCCGACACGGTCACAAAGATATTCGACCATGGCCAGGTCGTGAGCGATAAACAAAAATGTAAATCCATGATCTTCCTGCAGATGACGGAACAGATTCACGATCTGTGCCTGTATAGACACATCCAGAGAAGCGATCGGTTCATCTGCAACCAGAAATTCCGGTTCCATACAAAGAGATCTGGCTATTGCCACTCTCTGTCTCTGCCCGCCGGATAACTCGGACGGATAACGATCCAGGAAACTCTTCTCAAGTCCTACATACTCCATTTGGAAGGCTGCTTCTTTCACAAAACTTCCTCTCGGAGGTGTGATATGCTGAATTCTCATAGGTTCCGTAATAATATCTGACACCTTCATTTTCTGGTTCAGGCTGGATGCGGAATCCTGAAAGATCATCTGGCGTCTGGTCTGAAGCATTTTTTTATTCTTTTTGAATTCCTTTTTGTCACAGATGTTGACATCCTTGTACCAGATTTCTCCCTGAGCCGGCTGATATATATTCATCAGACATCTGGCTACCGTGGACTTTCCGGAACCAGATTCTCCTACCAGACCAAAGATCTCACCTTTATAGATCTGAAATGATACATCATCCACAGCCTTTACTTTGATCTTTTTTGTCAGATGAAACTGCTGGGTCAGATGCCTGACATCTAATAATACTTCTTTACTCACTGCACTGTCCTCCCATAGGTGATTTGATCTGTGGTGCCCTTGGGTCCAGCAGCCAGGTTGCCGCATAATGCGTGTCTGTGATTTTAAACATAGGCGGCATTTCTTCATAATCAATATTTAAAGCATATTCATTTCGACATGCAAAAGCATCACCCTTTGGTGGATCGATCAAAGTCGGCGGCATGCCAGGAATCGTATACAGACTTTCTTTTCCGTTTGCAAATGCCGGAAGTGATCTCATAAGTCCCCATGTGTACGGGTGTCTCGGATCATAATAAACTTCCTCAGCTGTACCGATCTCTACAATCTTGCCTGCATACATTACTGCTACCCGATCCGCTACCCGGGCAACAACTCCCAGATCATGGGATACCAGTATGGTGGCTGTTCCCAGTTTCATCTGTATTTCGCGCAGAAGATCCAGAATCTGTGCCTGTATGGTCACATCCAGTGCAGTTGTCGGCTCATCTGCAAATAAAATATCCGGATCTGATGCAAGTGCGATCGCCATAACGCATCTCTGGCGCATCCCGCCGGAGAACTGCCAGGGATACTGATGATAACGTTCCTTTGGATGCGAAATCCCCACCAGTTCCATAAGTTCAAGTACCTTCTGATCTACCTGCTCTTTCGTATAATTCTTATTGTGAATGATCACTGCTTCCGCGATTTGTTTTCCAATTTTTATAGTTGGATTCAGAGAAGTCATAGGATCCTGAAAAATCATGGAAAAAATTTTTCCACGCAATTTCTGCATCTCTTTTTCCCGATAACAGGTGATATCCTGCCCATTAACGCTGATGCTGCCCTCTTTTATCTTTGCACTTGGCGGCAAAAGCTTCATGACACTTTTGCAAAGTACACTCTTTCCGCATCCGGATTCTCCAACTATAGCCAGCACTTCTCCTTTCTTTAATGAAAAAGAGACGTTCCTCACCGCCTGGACTTCTCCCGAAGGACCTTCTATGCTGACTGAAAGATTTTTGACCTCTAATAAATGTTCCATTTTTAACCCTTTTTCCGTTCGTGTAAAAAGGGGGCACTCCGCGTGCCCCCATCACAACCCATTTCTTATTATTCGATTGTCCAGTCTGCAACATTCCAGAAAATACCTACTCCGTGATGTCCCATAATGGTATCAGGATCGATTCCCTTAATGTTACTGTCAGCTACATAGTTAGCATCGATATAGCAGATCATTGCATAAGCCGGATCCTCTGCAAGAGCTTTCTGGAAATTAGCATAAGCTTCTTTACGAACTTCCGGATCAGCTGTCTGTCTTGCCTCTGTCAGATATTTGTCAACTTCCTCGTTAGAGTAGCTGGAGTAGTTTGCTCCCTTATCTGTTCCGAATACTTTGTATGTATGGTCGTCAGCGTCAAACGGGCTTCCCCATCCGATCAGGAATGCCATCTGTCCGGCCCAGTCTGTCTGTGCAGGAATATCTACAGATACATCCATGCCGATTTCTTTCAGTTCCTGTGCTGCGATCTGTGCCATATCAATACGTACCTGGTCTCCAGAACTTACGCTGATAACAAAGCCAACTTTTTCGCCGTCGCGATAGTAGAATCCGTCATCACCCATTTCACATCCGGCTGCTTCAAGTATTTCTTTTGATTTTTCCGGATTGTAATCATAGTGTTCAACATCTTCATAATTGTAGATATTTCTCTGAAGAGGACCATAAGCCGGCATTCCCTGTCCCAGGATAACTGCATCAATGATTGCCTGACGGTCAAGTCCGTAGCATACTGCCGGGATCAGATCACGGTTTTTCTGCCAGTATTCGTTTCCAAAGTTGAACATGATTCCACGATAATCAGCTGTCTTCATATCATAACATGTGTATGCGTCATCATCAGCAAAAGAAACTGCATCCTTCGGTGTCAGAAGAGCCATATCCAGTTCTCCGGATTTTAACTGAAGAGCTTTTGCATTGTCATCCGGTACGATCTTGAATACGATTTTGTCGATGGAAGGCTCGCCTTTGAAATAATCTTCATTCTTAACCAGTGTGATAGCCTGTCCTTCATCCCAGGATTCAATCTTGTATGGACCTGTTCCTACCGGGTTACGGAAGAAATCAGAAGTCTGCATATCCTCTCCCTCAAGCAGATGCTTAGGAAGAACTGCCATTGTCATATAGTCAAGGAATGCAACGTTCTTGTCCTCAAGTTTGAATGCAACTGTATGGTCATCGATTACGTTAATCTCTTCTACGTCTTCGTAGTTCGGTGCATTCTCAGAACCGTTTTCCGGATCCATGATAGCTTCGATGGTAAATTTGACATCGTCTGCTGTAACAGGTTCGCCATCCTGCCATTTAGCATCTTCTGCCATGTGAAATGTGTAGGTGTTTGTTGCATCATCAAATTCCCAGCTCTCTGCCAGTCCCGGAACTACCTGATTGTCTCCGTCATGTGCAGTTAATCCGCTGAAGATCAGAATATTGATCTCGCCATGCTCGTCCATAGCCGGGTTGATTCTGGTATAATCTCCGCTTCCATATACC
>CAKRTP010000126.1 GCA_934402155.1 uncultured Blautia sp.
TTCAGTAAAAGAGCAAACGGAAGTGAGTCCGGCATCAAGAATACAGCACTTAAGACAGCAGACGGCATAACAGCAACTGTAAAACCTGGAAATGGCTCTTATGGAGAGTTCCTCAGGGTTGACCTTACAGGAAATTATGGAGATCTTGGCGGGGCAATGCAGGCTGTTAAATGGACCTATTATGGAAATGACAGTACTTACACCACCCCACTTCAGTCCTATGGAACAAAATTTGCGGCAGATAACTGGATGCACAAATCCATGGGTATCCAGCTTGGGCTTACAGAGTCTCAGCGCTGCCAGCTTCCGGCAGGATATGACGGAACAGGATACTGGACACTGACTGTATATGCACTTGGATATGCTGATTACACAGTTCGGCTTCAGGCAACAGAAAACAATATTGCAAAACCGGCCGGCGATGCAGATTCTACCCCGCTGAAAAACATTATTGCAGAGGCAAAAGCACTGAAAGAGAGTGATTATACACCGGAAAGCTGGGCAGCTAACGCAGAAAGCATTCAGAATGAACTTAAGGAATGCGAAGAGATGCTTGAGAATATTTCTGAGCAGACACAGTATGGAGTGAATGAGCAGATCGGACATCTGAGAGAAGCAATTGATGCACTTGTAAAAGCAGAGCTCAAACTGAACGCGAAATCCGGAAGTCTGTATGTCAAAAAGACGATGACTCTCAAGGTAACAACAAATCTGACTGGTACTGTAACATGGAAATCCAGCAATACCAAGGTTGCAGCCGTAAATGCAAATGGTGTTGTGACAGCAAAGGCGGCAGGTACAGCAAACATCACGGCTACTCTGAACGGAAAGACAGCCACATATAAACTGACAGTTAAAAATCCGGGTATCTCAGCCAAAGCAGCAGCTTCCACAATTTACACAAAAGGAAAAACAACGACAAAGATCAATGTGACAAAATATGGCGTATCCGGAACAGCAAAGTTCACATCCAGCAACAGCAAGATTGCAGCTGTGGATTCAAAGGGTGTTGTAAGAGCAAAGAAAGCCGGAACAGTCAAGATCACAGTCACAGTCGGAAATTATAAAAAAGCAGTTACCATCAAAGTAAAAAATGCATCACTGAAACTTGCACAGACAGAGGCAACTATTAAGAAAGGCAAGACAACTACGATCAAAGTAAGTGCAGTTCCGTCAGGAAAGGTTACTTATACAAGCAGCAATACAAAAGTTGCATCTGTAAACGCAAAAGGTGTTGTAAAAGGAATCAGCAAAGGTACAGCAGTTATTACTGTCAAATGCAGTGGTATGACAGCGAAATTCAAAGTAACGGTAAAATAAAAAGTTCATAGTCAGTACAAAAGACGGGGGCTATTCTGACAGCCCCTGCTTTTGTATGTTTACAGAGATGCAGGAGACATTATGAAAAAACAGGATAAAAAGAATTTTCCGGACAGAAAGAATTATATCAAGCTGCTTCCCGCAGCAGCAGTGATCGCAGCAGTTACCGTGACCGCTGTTCAGGGAAAAACAGGAGGCAGTTATAAGGTACAGTCAGAAAATACAGATATTAAAAACGCAGAAGAACTGACAGGTCTGCTTACGACGGCTTATTCTTCTGATGATCTTTTGGATGGTACTTCTGCCGGGACAGCAAAATCTTCTTCAAAAAAGGCAAAAAAAGGCGGAATCAGGAAGGGAACAGCAAAAGCACTTCCTGATGAGTCACAGAAGACTTCTTCGACAGGTCAGGGAAGTACCTCCACACCTACGGTTGCTGTACCGACAGGTGGATACAAAGATGGAACCTACCAGGGAAGCGGAACCGGGTTTGGAGGTACGATCACAGTTCAGGTCACAATTTCCGGCGGAAAGATTGCAGCTGTTGATATTTTAAGTGCTTCTGGTGAAACCCCGTCTTATTTTGCGTCTGCGCAGGGAGTGATCAGCAGGATGATCTCCGGTCAGACACCAAATGTTGATGCAGTCAGCGGGGCAACTTATTCTTCTAACGGAATCATTCAGGCAGTGCAGAATGCTTTGGCAAAAGCAGCTGATAACAGTGCAGGGGTAAGTATAACACCGACTCCGACAGCGAAACCGACACCAAAGCCTACAGCAGCACCGAAACCAACTATCTCGCCGGAAACACCGAAATCTGAATATCAGGACGGAACATACTCAGGGAAGGCCAGAGGATATTCCGGTTTTGTTACGATCACTGTGACCATTAAAGATGGCAGGATCACTGAGGTGAAAAATACAAATACAGATACAGCATCATTTTTTAAAAAAGCATGGAAGGTATTAGAGCCGGCAATCCTGGCAAAACAGTCTGCGGATGGAATTGACACGGTCAGTGGAGCAACCTATTCTTCAGAGGGAATTCTTGGAGGTGCGCAGAAAGCACTGGAAAGTGCAAAGATCACAGAAACTCCGACAGTTACACCCGTGCCGACAGTTACACCTGTGCCGACAGTTACACCTGTGCCAACAGAAGCACCTGTGCCGACAGAAATACCGACACCGACGGTCATTCCGGAACCTACAGAAATACCGGAGATAAGTCCGGAACCGGAACCGACCGCTGTTCCAACGGAAACCCCGGCACCGGAGCCAACAGACGAGCCTGACGGAACTCAGGATATCATCCAGTCATTCCAGAATGCGTTGCATTCGGTGCAGAATTAGTTTATACTTAAAAAAATCAGCAGGAGTAAACAAGAAAATGAAATACCATAATTTTTATATGAGAGTTTTGTGTCTGATTCTGATCATCGGTGCGCTTCTGGGATATAATTCCATGCAGAAAGATGACACACAGGCACAGGAGATCGCAGAACTTACAGATCGTGTGAGTATACTGGAAGATCAGCAGAAAGAAATGCTGACCGCACTTGAAGATGCAGCAAAAGCACAGGAGAAAGCAAAGTCTGCGGCAGCAGAAAACAACTCTTCACAGAAAACTGCTGACAATGATGTCACTGCAGACAGCAGTGAAGAAGATAATGTATACAAAGACGGAACTTACACAGGTGAAGCACAGGGATTTGGAGGAATCATTCAGGTTCAGGTCACACTTGCCGGTGATGAGATCACAGATATTCAGGTGACAAGCGCGCCGGGGGAGGATGCTGCTTATCTCTCACAGGGCGAGGGTGTGATCAGTTCGATCATTTCCGCACAGAGTACTGATGTAGATACAGTTTCAGGGGCAACATTCAGTTCTACCGGTATCATCAATGCGGTTGTAGATGCACTGGGAAAGGCGGAAAACGCATGAAAAAAAGGCAGAGAAAGGTCCGGCTGATCCGGGCTGTTATACAGCTTGTGTTTTTTATTGTGGCACCGGCTCTTTTTTCCACTGCATTTGCAGGAGTGAAGTCCATTTTTCAGGCAATTGCGGCCGGTCGGCCGGTGACATGGAATTCTTTCCTTGATGTTACAGGTGCGCTGCTTCTGATCACGGTATTGTTTGGAAGACATTTCTGCGGATATGCATGTGCGTTTGGTTCACTGGGAGATCTCATGTATGAGCTGACTCTAATTATCAGGCAGAAAGTTTTTCATAAAAAAGGCAGACATGGATATCCCGAAAAAGTGGTCCGTTATCTGCAGAAAGTGAAATACCTTCTTCTGGCATTCCTTTTGATTTCCATTCTGGCTGGCTGGTACTCAAATCTTCAGGGAATGAGCCCCTGGGATGTGTTTTCCATGCTGACAGCACTGAAACTTCCGAATGCCTCCTACAAGATCGGAATCATTTTACTTGTCCTGATTCTGATCGGCATGTGCACGCAGGAGCGTTTTTTCTGTCAGTTTCTGTGTCCGATGGGAGCAGTTTTTGCGATAATGCCGATCCTGCCGTCTGCACTGTTTAAGAGAGACCGTTCCAAATGCCCGGCAAAATGCGGACTTTGCAAAAAACGCTGTCCGGCACATCTTGATATTGACGGAGACACTTCTCTTTCCGGTGAATGTATCTGCTGTCATGCGTGTGAGACAATCTGTCCGCGTAAGAATATCCAGATCGGACAGGAAGTGGAAGAACTGAAAGAAGAAGCAGGGGAATTCAAATGAAAAATCATAATTTTTATAAAAAAATCGCCTGTACACTGACAGGTGTGATGCTTTGTGGCACGTTTATGGGAACAGTGCCGGTTCTGGCAAAGGATGCAGAGAAATATACAAACACGGATTTTGCCATGGATACTGTCGTTTCTGAGACATTGTACACAACAGGGAATGATCTGAATGTGGAAATCGGAAACAAGCTTCGTGAGATTGAGAGTGGTCTTCTGTCCTGGACAGATGAGGATTCTCAGATTTCAAAACTGAATGCAGCAGCGGGTAAGACGACAGAGGTTTCTGGCGAACTTGCCGGATATCTTGCAAAGATCGAGCAGCTTGCCGGTGATTCGGACGGTGCCTTTGATCCGACGCTCGGTAAGGTGATACGGCTCTGGAATATCGACGGTGAGGATCCTCATGTGCCGGAAGCATCAGAGCTTGATGCACTTCTTAGGGAGGTCGGTTATCAGAACGTGACTCTCGATGGAAATAAAGTAACCCTGGCCAAAGATACGACTCTGGATCTGGGGGCAGTCGGTAAGGGAATCGGCTGTGATGTGATTGCAGAGTTTCTCAAAGATCAGAAAGAAGTAGAGGGAATGATCCTGAATCTTGGCGGCAGCAGTGTGTTTGCGTACGGGCAGAAACCGGATCATTCTCCGTGGAAGGTAGCGGTGACCGATCCCAGAGATACAGAAGGAGAGTACCTTGGTGCGATTACGATCGAAGGTGGAGAGTTCCTTTCTACATCAGGTGATTACGAAAAATATTTCATGGAAGACGGCAAACG
>CAKRTP010000127.1 GCA_934402155.1 uncultured Blautia sp.
ACTGGCAGACGAGCAAGACTAAGGATCTTGTGAGCATTGCGCTCGTGTGGGTTCAAGTCCCATCTTCCGCATGAAAGGTATTGACTTTTTCATTATCTTTTGTTATACTATCATTTGTCGCGAGGGAAAGCGAAAATTCCCGTGAAATGCGATATGCGGAAGTGTCGGAACTGGCAGACGAGCAAGACTAAGGATCTTGTAAGCATTGCGCTTGTGTGGGTTCAAGTCCCATCTTCCGCATGAAAGGTATTGACTTATGTACTACCTTTTGTTATACTAATATCTATCGCGAGGGAAGAGAATAAAGAATTCCCGATGAAATGCGATATGCGGAAGTGTCGGAACTGGCAGACGAGCAAGACTAAGGATCTTGTGAGCATTGCGCTCGTGTGGGTTCAAGTCCCATCTTCCGCATGAGAGAACTCCTGTTACAGCAGGAGTTTTTTTGTTATATAGAAATTATTCCGTGATCTTTTCGAAAACACAAAAGAAATTTTTTCTGAAAAAAAGAGGAATTTGAAACATTATGTAGAATATATTAAATATAGGGGATTTTGTCGTTACTGTGAACCACCGGTACTGTAGAGGATATGCCTATGAATATCAGAGAAAAGATGGAACAGCAGGAACTGGAAATTTTGAATCCGTATGCAGCGCACAGTGTTCATTCCAGAGGACGGGAACGTGTGGAAGAAGAGTGTGATGTCAGGACGGTTTATCAGAGAGACCGTGACCGGATTCTCCACAGCAAGGCATTTCGCAGACTCAAGGATAAGACACAGGTGTTTCTTGCACCGCACGGTGATCATTACCGAAACCGTCTTACACATACGCTTGAGGTATCGCAGATTGCCCGGACGATCGCCAAAGCTCTTCGGCTGAACGAGGATCTGGTGGAGGCAATAGCACTTGGGCATGATCTTGGACACACACCGTTTGGACATGCCGGCGAGAATGCATTAAATGAAATTCATCCGGGAGGTTTTGCTCACTACAGACAGAGCATCCGGGTCGTGCAGATCCTGGAGAAGAATGGTGAAGGTCTGAATCTTACCTGGGAGGTGAGGGACGGTATTCTGAACCATCGTCTCAGAGGAAGTCCTTCGACTCTGGAAGGTCAGATTGTGCGTTTTTCTGACAAGATCGCTTATATTCACCATGATATGGATGATGCTCAGAGAGCAGGTATTTTCAGCGAGGATGATATACCGGTCACACTTCGGGCACTTTTAGGCTATACAACACGGGAGAGGCTGAATACTTTCGTGCATGACATTATCGAGAACAGTCTTGACAGGGATCATATCGAAATGTCAGGGGAGATATTTGAGGCACTGATGGATCTTCGGACGCTTATGTTTCAGAATGTATATACACATCCGGAGGCTAAGAAAGAAGAACAGAAAGCCGTCAGAATGCTGAAGAAACTATATGAATATTATATAGACTATCCGGAACAGATGTCCAGGGAATATAAAGGACTCATTGAGAGAGGAGAGTCCGTATCCCAGGCGGTCTGTGATTATTTATCAGGTATGACAGACCAGTATTCCATGGAGAAGTTCCGGCAGATATACATACCAAAGTCCTGGGAAGGCGATTAAGCAGCAGAGGAGGACGGGCAATGCGTTATTCCGACGATATCATTGAAGAAGTGCGTCAGAAAAATGATATTGTAGATGTGGTATCCCAATATGTAAAATTAACAAAAAAAGGCAGTTCCTATTTTGGACTGTGTCCTTTTCACAATGAGAAAACTCCCTCATTTTCTGTAACGCCCGGGAAGCAGATGTATTATTGCTTTGGCTGCGGAGCAGGCGGGAATGTTTTTAATTTTATTATGGAATATGAGAATTATACGTTTGGTGAGGCACTGAAACATCTGGCCGACCGGGCGGGAGTGGAACTTCCAAAGATCGAATATTCCAAAGAAGTGAGAGAGAAGGCGCAGGAAAGGGAAGAACTTCTGGAGATCAACAAGCAGGCAGCACAGTATTTTTATTATCAGCTCCGTACCGAGAAGGGAACACAGGGGTATCGGTATCTTACCGAACGTGGACTCAGTGAGGAAACCATGCGTAAGTTTGGACTTGGATACTCAGACAAATTCGGAGGAGGTTTGTATCAGTTCCTCAAATCCAGAGGATACAGTGATGACAGACTTCGTGAGTCGGGGCTGTTTAATGTTGATGAGCGTCATGGAATGTATGACAAGTTCTGGAATCGGGTGATTTTTCCAATCATGGATGTCAATAACCGTGTGATTGGTTTCGGAGGCCGTGTTATGGGAGATGGCAAGCCGAAATATCTGAATTCTCCGGAGACCAGGATCTTTGATAAGAGCCGGAATCTGTATGGCCTGAATGTGGCGAGAACAACCAGGCAGAGATATCTGATTCTCTGTGAAGGATATATGGATGTGATCTCCATGCATCAGGCAGGATTTACAAATGCGGTGGCTTCTCTTGGAACTGCACTGACTTCAGGGCATGCCAGTCTTCTGAAGCGTTATACGCAGGAGGTTCTGCTTCTCTATGACAGCGATGAGGCAGGCATCCGTGCAGCACTTCGGGCGATTCCGATCCTTCGGGAAGCAGGAGTAAACTCCAGAGTTGTAAATCTGCATCCGTATAAGGATCCGGATGAATTTATCAAAAACCTTGGTGCGGAAGCTTTTGAAGAACGGCTTTCGCAGGCATCAGACAGTTTTATTTTCCGGATCAGCATTGCAGAAAATGAGTTTCCGATGAAGGAACCTCAGGGACAGAATCGTTTTTTTGAACGGTGTGCAGAGATGCTTCTGGAACTTAAGGATGAACTGGAACGAAATCTTTATATCGAAGCTATTGTCAGGAAATACCGAGGACAATATGGAATCAGTGCAGAAGATCTGAGAAAGAGAGTGAACACACTGGCACTTAAGGGTACACCGGCAGAACACCGTGCGCAGCCAAAGAAAAGCCAGGATGGTGCTTCCCGCAAAAAGAAAGACAGCGCGTCTGATCAGGCACAGAAACTGATGCTGACCTGGATGGTTACCTATCCGAAGATTTTTGACAAGGTAGCACAGTATCTGACACCGGAGGATTTTGTGGTTCCCCTTTATCGGGAAGTAGCCGGTATGCTGTTTGAACAGAGAAAAGAGGGAGAGGTAAATCCAGCCAGACTTCTGAACAGTTTTACAGACAGTGAGGAGCAGAGAGAAGTTGCGTCTCTGTTTAATGCAACGATCCACCTTGAGACACCGCAGGAGCAGGATCAGGCATTTGCCGATACTCTTCTTCGAATCAAGACGGAGAGTCTTGCAGAAAGAAACAGGAACTGGAATCCTGCTGATATGGCAGGACTTCAGGAGATCATCAAAGCAAAAAAAGAATTGGAAGAACTTGGCCGAAAGCGCCGGGAACTGCATATTTCTTTTGAATAAGGATAAAATATAAACACTATATGGAGGAATGAGCACCTATGGAAATGAATATGGGCAAATTCAGCGAGAAACTGGTTGAACTTCTGGAACTTGCAAAAAAGAAAAAGAATGTACTGGAATACCAGGAGATCAGTGATTTCTTCAAAGACCAGCCTCTGGAAGTAGAACAGATGGAAAAGGTATACGATTTCCTGGAGGCCAGCGGAGTGGATGTGCTTCGTATCTCCGGCAATGACGACAGTCTGATGCTGGATGATGATGCAGAACTGGACAAACTGGACGATGAGGAAGAAATCGAACTGGACAAGATCGATCTTTCTGTACCGGAAGGTGTCAGCATTGAGGATCCGGTCCGTATGTATCTTAAGGAAATCGGTAAAGTCAGCCTTCTTACAGCGGATGAGGAGATTGAGCTTGCGAAGCGTATGGAGCAGGGTGATGAGGAAGCCAAAAAACGTCTGGCAGAAGCAAACCTCCGTCTGGTAGTCAGCATTGCAAAAAGATATGTAGGACGTGGAATGCTGTTCCTTGATCTGATCCAGGAAGGAAATCTCGGACTTATCAAAGCTGTCGAGAAATTCGATTACCGTAAAGGATATAAATTCAGTACTTATGCAACCTGGTGGATCCGTCAGGCGATCACAAGAGCAATCGCAGATCAGGCGAGAACGATCCGTATTCCGGTGCATATGGTGGAAACGATCAACAAACTGATTCGTGTTTCACGTCAGTTACTGCAGGAGTTAGGCCGTGAACCTACCCCGGAAGAAATTGCGGAAGAGATGGATATGAATGTGGAGCGAGTTCGTGAGATCCTTAAGATCTCCCAGGAACCGGTATCTCTGGAAACTCCGATCGGCGAGGAGGAAGACAGTCATCTTGGAGACTTTATCCAGGATGATAATGTTCCGGTACCGGCAGATGCTGCAGCGTTTACACTGCTCAAGGAACAGCTGATAGAAGTTCTTGGTACTCTTACAGAGAGAGAACAGAAAGTATTAAGACTTCGTTTCGGGCTGGATGACGGACGTGCACGTACTCTTGAGGAAGTCGGTAAGGAATTTAACGTTACGAGAGAGCGTATCCGTCAGATCGAGGCGAAGGCACTGCGCAAATTACGTCATCCAAGCCGCAGCCGCAAGCTGAAGGATTATCTGGATTGATGGGTGCTTCAGTACAGATTTCCAGGAGACTTTGTGCGATCGCTGATCTGGTGACGGAGGGAAACCGGCTGGTGGATGTGGGCTGTGATCATGGATATCTGCCGGTATATCTGAAGCTTCAGGGCAGGATTCCATCTGCAATTGCAACGGATGTTGCAGAGGGGCCGCTGTCCAGAGCGAGAGAGCATATCAGACAGTATGGGCTGGACTCTTACATAGAAACCAGACGCTGCGACGGACTGGCTGATGT
>CAKRTP010000128.1 GCA_934402155.1 uncultured Blautia sp.
CTGTTTCTGCTTCCGGTACTGTTTCTGCTTCCGGTACTGGTGTCAAGGCTGCCTCCAGTTCCTTCACTCTATGTTCAAGCTTGAAAACCCTTCCGTCAAGTCTTTCGTAAGCTGTTGATGCCTGATAATACACTACGCTGATGTACACTGCCAGAATAATAACTGCGATGATCGTCAGAATTCCTCCCACGCCACCTTTTCTGTGTTCTCTCCTTCGCCTGTTCTGAACATTCTGAAAATTATTTTTCTGCTCGTTTCTGTCCATTCTTTTCCATTCTCCTTTCAGCTGCTGTTTCATAGTACTCTCTGAAATCCTGAACACTCTCCGGTCTTCTTTCCGGATTCTGTCTCATCAGCAGTGCCAGCACCAGATTCTCCTCCCAGGATCCGACTTTCAGGTCTCTGCGTTTTCGCTTGACTGTACTGTCCTTCGGATTCTTTCCTGTTATCATAAAGTAATAAACAGCTCCAAGCGAATACAGATCTGCATTTGCCTGCACGACTTTGCCCAGCAATAATTCCGGTGCGATATAACCTCTCCGGTAAATATCAAGATCGCCTCTCACCAGATAAAAACATCTCTTCTTTGCATAACCCGGATCGATCAGATGGATCTCTCCCGTTTCACTCAGATAAATACTGTCAGGATCAATATTCCAGTGACAGATGCCTCTCTGGTGCAGCTGTTCGACAACTGAAAGAAGCTTCGACAAAATTTCCAGTGCTTTTTCTCCCGGAAATTTTCCGAATTCTTCCACATGATCCTGAAGCGTATATCCTTCCAGGTATTCCATCACCATATAGGAAGTCCCATTCTCCCTTATACAGCGAAAAACATTTATCAGTGAAAAAACATCCTGATTCTGATTAAGTGTTCTGATTTCCTTTTCAAAAGCAGCCCTTCCTGTCTCAAAATCAGCATCCTGTGATTTCAGAATCCTGACTTCATTCTCCCCCGGAATTCTCCGAACCAGATTCACAGGAAGATATTCCTTTATCACTACTCTTTTCTGCAGCAATGCATCCCATGCCAGATATGTGATTCCGTATTCTGTATAGCTCAGAACTCTGCCGATGATATATCTCGCATCAAGTATTGTTTCTGCCCGCAGACTGTCTTCTTTTTGTCTCAGATCTTCCTCTATATTCCAGGCTGAATATCCGCATGCAGGACATCTGTCATAATTGTCGCTGTAGTCTCGCATACATCCCATACACTTTTTCAATCGCTAACCTCCGTTCCATACAACTTATCTGCACATCACGGCAACTACAGTTGTATTGTCCTGTTTTCTTACGGCAAGCCGGTGTGCTTCTTCACACAGTCTTCGGGATGCGATCTGCATATTCCTGCCGCTTTCTTCCACGATCGCCACGATCTGCTGCCGGTCAAGGCTTTTGTACAGGCCGTCACTGGCAAGCAGCAGCACGTCTCCCGGTTCCATCGGGATTGGCTGCTGGTTTGTCTCAATACGAGGCAGCCCTCCTATGCCCAGAAAACTGATCAGGGCTTCACCCCTTGCTCTTTCGGCGGCTTCGTTTTCCGGACTTAATTCTCCTCTCTGGAGCATCTCATCAATTCTCAGATGATAATTATGCATTTTGTTCAGGGTGACGATCTGTCCCTTTTTTATATAGTAGATAACGCTGTCGCCAACGGATCCCCAATATAGGCGATTTTCCCAGAACATCGCTGCCACAACTGTTGAACCGGCTCTCAGGGGACAGCCGTTCTGATCCTGAAGTCTGCATACATTGCGGTCTGCCTCATCAAACTGATCTCTCAGCCAGTCAGGTGTAATACTCTCCTTTGATGGTTTCCGTTCTACATAGGAATCGAACATTGTTGTGACTGCTGTCTTGCTCGCAAGCTCACCACCCTGCATTCCGCCCATACCATCACATACTGCCACAAACAGACTCTCGTCTGACCACTCCAGTCCGGCTGCATCCTGCTGTGAAGGACGATCTCCCAGTATAGAATAACTGGCTGCTTTTAACTGTTCTTTTATCATAGTTTCTCCCCTACATATATGTAATTAATATCAATATGATAAACAGGATAACAGCAGTAACGGTCAC
Source organism: uncultured Blautia sp. (assembly GCA_934402155.1). Taxonomy (GTDB): domain Bacteria; phylum Bacillota; class Clostridia; order Lachnospirales; family Lachnospiraceae; genus Blautia_A. The sequence goes on from CAKRTP010000128.1 coordinate 2,083, forward strand.
CACTGCCATTATTTTCTTTTCTTTAGTCAGACCCACGTTCTCTCCCGAATCAGATAACTCTTCAATATCCTCCGCTTCCTGCAAAGCTGATTCCTGAGATTCTGAATTCTCCTGACGGAGAAATTCCTCAATCTCCGGAACTTTTTTGAGTTCATTATAAAATTCTCTCATATCCAGATAACGGTCTTTTGTCTGCAGGGCAAGTCCTTTCATAAGAACGCTCTGTGCCTGAGATGATATGGTTACTCCCAGCTCTGATGGCTTTTGAATATCAGCATCTGACTGCCGCTGCTTTGCATCTTTCGGCACTTTGCCGCAGATACATCGATAAAAAGTGGCCGCCATTGAATATACATCCATCCACGGTCCGATCTTGTAGGATAATTCATATTGCTCCGGAGGTGTGTAACCCCTTTTTACAGCGACATATCCGGCCTTTTCTGAATTGACTACTGATTTTGCACCTCCAAAATCCATAAGTTTGACACGCCCATCTGTAAGCTTTCGAATATTATCCGGGCTGATATCCCTGTGATAGATTCCCATACAGTGCAGTTCTATGAGAGTCCGCATTGGCATGCGAAGCAGTTTAAATGTCTCCTCAAAAGATATTTTTCCGCCTTTTTTCTTCAGGATCGTCCGTATATCCTCTCCCGGAAGATATTCCATCACAATATATGCCGTATCATTCTCTTCAAAGTAATTGTAAATGTCAACAATGCCCTGCTTATCTCCCAGTTTCTGAAGCAGATCTGCTTCCTGGACAAACTTCCGTTTACATTCATAATAATATCGCTTTACGTCAGTATCTGCATTCACCAGTATGGTTCTGGTGTTGCGCCTTTCCAGCAATCCTGATATAAACAGCTCTTTGATCGCCACTCTCTCTTCTTTCACAAGATCAAGTGCAGAATATGTTATTCCAAATCCGCCCTCTCCGAGAACCCTTCCCAGAAGATACCTTCCGTTTAATATCGTGAAAGGTTCCAGATGATGCGGTTTCACACGATACTCTGTTATATCAAACCCGCAGTGAACACATTTGCCTGAAGGCCCCCGCTCCTGCATGCAGTTCAGACATAAATCCTCTACATGTTCTATCATCTGTTTCTTCCCTTAATCCGTCATTTTTTATTGTACTATTGTATCATTTTACCACAATAGGCTATCACTTTTCCATGAATTTGATGCATTTTTTCAGATAATTATGTCAGTCGGATATTCGCAGTCCGCTTCGCTGCCTGATCCGATTAAAGCCCAAGTGCTTTTTTTGCAAGTGCATCCACCATATCATTATATTTATCATTGGAATGTCCTTTGACTTTGCGGAATTCAATCTTCACTTTCTGTTTTGCCTTCTGATAAAAATCACGGTAGGCGATAGTTCCTGCTTTATTTGCTTTCCAGTCACCGTTACACCAGCTCGCGATCCCCTGGTAATCGTGGTAGATGATGATTGACGGAATTTCATGATCCAGCGCATACTGCATTGCGGCCTCGCTCCCTTTGATCTCACCGGCCACATTCCGCATCTGCGCCAGTTCCGGATCCGACATCTTCTGACAAAATTTTTCTTCTCTTCCATCAATGAGAACGACCATTCCATAAGAAAATTCCTTTGTTGCTGCATGATAGCTTCCGTCAACATAGATTTCCACCGCATCTGATGCCGGGGTTTCTGCCTCTGTCCTGTCTGCTGCCGTCACACTCTTTGCGCCGGCTATTCCCGGATCAAAACCGTTCCCTCCAGTCGCTGTTCCACCAGTCCCCAGATATTCCCTGGCTTCCGCCTCCGTGCCGAAGCTCTTATATATTGCTCCCGGATATCCCATCACCTGCTTCTTGCAATCGTCCCAGGTAAGGAACATCCCTGTTTTTCTCCCCTGTCTTACTGCGTAAAATTTCTTCTTTGCCATGCTGCCTCCTGACTTGCTGAATAGTTACTTATTTCTTCTTATACTATACCTGAGAACAGGAAAAATACAATAGATGCAAAACGTTTTTATTGGAGCATTGCGAAGAATTTCCTGATTATCTACCTACGCAAAAACAGCTGCCCCATTTGATAAGGGACAGCTGTCAGACTGATCATTTTTAATTATTCTGCTACTGCGATCACTTCAACTTCGCACAGAACGTTCTTCGGAAGCTGTTTTACAGCAACACAGGAACGAGCTGGTTTGCTGGTGAAGTATTTCTCATAAACTGCATTGAATGCGGCAAAATCTGCCATATCAGCAAGGAAACATGTTGTTTTTACAACGTTGTCGTATCCAAGGCCGGCTTCCTCAAGGATCGCACCTACATTTTTGCAGGACTGCTCTGCCTGAGTCTCGATCTTATCGCCTGCAACTTCTCCTGTTGCCGGATCTACCGGGATCTGTCCGGATGCGAATACAAAATTTCCTACCATTTTAGCCTGTGAATATGGTCCGATCGCTGCCGGTGCTTTTTTTGTTTCAAGTGTTTTCATGATGATTCCTCCGTTCTATATTTTCTTCATCATACCACCAAAATTTTTGTTTAGCAATATATTTTTTTGTATTTTCGGTTTCTCACACCTTACAGATACTTTCTGTTTTTATCTGCAAAAATATCCAGGCTTTTATAAGCTTTTTATTTGATCAGCTTCCCTGAATATGCCATGCTTTTTGATCTCCTTCAAAAAAATCCTGCCTGAAAAAGCAATATGCGGAAGTTCATAAAACCG
>CAKRTP010000129.1 GCA_934402155.1 uncultured Blautia sp.
GAACTCATTGATCTGAATAAATGGAATGACTGGCACTGTGCAATTCTGCTCGAATCAGATGTGGCTTTTTTTGACACCGCAGAAGAAAATCTGGATCAGGTACTTCAGCAGGAGCTTCGGAGAAAAATATTCTATCTGAATCTGAACGGAAGACAGTCACTTGTTTTGTTTCAGGATGTTTACTGTGATTATCAGCTTGTGGCAAACCATATCTATAATTTCATGAAGCGGGAATATATGGAGCGGTTTTATCTTGCCGTGAGCAGAAAATTCGAAGGCTGCGAAAATCTTCCATCAGTCCTGGAACAGCTGGAACAGCAGATGGAAGAAAAATTTTATCATCCGGACAAGCATATTTTTACAAATGAAGATGATACCCTGAATATGGCGATAGGAGAAGTGCAGGATTCTCAGATTATGCAGGCGATCTCCGAGGATATCACCCGTAAGGACACAGAGCAGCTTCAGAAACATTTTGAATGTCTCAAAGAAAAATATCATGATAATACGCAGTATTCTGCGATGTATATTAAATTTGTATTCTCCAATGTGATCCAGGAGCTTTTTCAGGAAAATCAGTTTTCCGGTGAGCGCAGACTGGAGCATGAGATCGAGCGCCTTTATAATTGCAGGAATATAAAGGAGATCCTCAGTGTGACAGAAGACAATATCAAGGAATATGAGGCTTTCCTGGAGCGTTCTATGGACAGTTCCAGAAATGAAGTCACTGCTGTCAAAAATTATATTTATCAGCATTATGATGAGGATTTGAATCTGGAAATGCTGGCAGAAAAGGTCTATCTGTCTTCTGGTTATTTAAGCTTTATTTTTAAGAAAGAAACAGGGATGAATCTGAATCGTTATATTCGAGTGTTCCGCATGGAAAAGGCCAAAGACCTTCTGTGCAGCACCAATATGAAGGTGGCACAGGTCAGTGAGAAGGTAGGATTTGCAAATGTTTCCTACTTCTGCCGGAGTTTCCGGGATTACTATGGAAGCAGTCCGGAATCTTACAGGAAAGGAACCGGAGAGGATGAACAGACTTCATAAGTGGATGAAAAACATGAAATACCGGCACAAGCTGACGATTCTTCTGGTCGTGACTGCTCTGGTGCCGATGACGGTTCTTGCGCTTTATGGCCACAGCAGGCAGAGTACGATGGTACGAAGCAGCGATCTGGAAGATATGCAGTCGATCATTGACCAGACGAAGGAGAGCATTGACAGTCAGACTGCCGTTTACAACAGTCTTTTGAACTATCTTACATATTCGCCGGATATTGCAGAGATCATCAAAGAAAAAAGCATTGATAATTATACTGCCTATGAGAAATATAACCAAATTGCAGATCCTCTTCTGTCGGTGCCAAAATCTTACCATGATGCCATCAACAGGATCCAGCTGTTTGCAGAGAGTATTCAGGTAGAACATGAATATACGCTGGTTCCGCTTGCCAAAATGCAGGAAGAATGGTGGAGCAGTGAACTAGAGGACGATGTAAGGATCCAGTGGCTGGTGAATCTTGAGCACAAAGAGGTGGCGGCAGTCCGTATGATCTATGATGAGCAGACTCTGGATGCGGCAATCTGTATTGTGCTGGATTACGATAAGATATTTCAGCCGCTGATGAATATTCTCAATGAGGAAAACGGAGGAATGGTCACAGATAAGGATGGTACGATCCTCTACAACAAAAGCAGCCTTGAGAATATTGAACTGGAAAGAACAGATGACAGGGACACTGCTCTTGAAAAGATATCTCAGGAATGTGCTTATGCAATGGCGGAAAGTGAAGAGAATAACTGGAATTTTTATCTCTACAAAAGCCAGCGGGCAATCTCAGGTTCTGTCCGGAGACTGTTGCTGGAAGAAATTCCACTGATGGCACTTTGCTGTCTGATCACTCTGGCTCTTGGACTGGCTTTTTCCAGAATTTTTACAAGAAAGATCGAAGAACTTACCAGAAATATGGACCAGGTGAACCATGGAAGCAGAGAGGTTACGGTCAGCAGTGATTCTGAAGACGAGGTTGGTATTCTGATCAACAGCTTCCGAAGGATGATGGATGAGATCAACCGTCTGATCGATGAAGTATACGTTAATAAGATTGCATTGAAAGAATATGAGCTGAAAGCATTGCAGGCACAGATCAATCCACATTTTCTGTACAATACGCTGTCCATGATGAACTGGATGGCGATTCGCAGCGGACAGATGGAGATCAGCAAAGTGACCCTTGCCCTCTCGACTTTTTACAGAACTGCGCTGAGTAAGGGAGAAGACATGGTCACAGTCGAGACCTGTATCCGAAATATGGAAGCATATCTTGAAATCCAGCTGACGATGCATGATCATAGTTTTACAGTAGAATGGGATATAGACCCGGATATCAAAAACGAAAAGATGCCGAAGCTTCTTCTTCAGCCTGTCGTGGAAAATGCGATCGAGCATGGAATTGATGAGAAAGAAGAAGGAGACAAAAAGATTTTTCTTTCATTCAAAGGGCAGGGGGATGATGTGAAGATCATTGTCCGTGATAATGGAACGGGGATGGAACAGGAGAAAGCAGAAACTCTTGTCACTTACCAGGCAAAAGGATATGGGCTTAAGAATGTCAATGACCGTATCCGCCTCCTTTACGGGGAAGCGTATGGAATACGGATTTTCAGTGAACCGGGAGAGGGTACGACCGTTATCATGAGGTTCCCGAAGGAGACCAGAAACTATGAAGATTAAATGGAAGCTGCCGGTGATTTTGGGATGTATAATAAGTCTGTCCGGATGCGGCATAAGTAATCAGCCGGTGCAGAAACCAGCGACAGAACAGAAAAGTGATATCACAGAGGAAAATGTGAGAACCGGAAGCTGGGAAAATGCTGCACAGAGTCCTTACGGAGCATATCCGGAACTTGTGACCTACACACTGGGACAGATGAGCGGTGCCAATAATTCCAATCTTCCGGATGGAAATACCTATGAAGATAATGCCTATACACGTTATCTCAGAAAAATACTGAACATTCAGAATGAGAATATATATATGGAGAGTGAAGACCGCTATGATGAGTTTGTAAATATTCTCATAAAGGATCAGACACTGCCGGATGTTCTGGTGATCTCGGACAGGGAGATGCTCAAAGAACTGGTGGAAAACGATCTGGTTGAGGATCTGACAGAGGTGTATGAGAGCTGTACCTCCAAACGGATCAAAGAAATGTTCAAAAGCTATGGAAGCGGTCTTCTGGAGTCTGTGAAATTTGATGGAAAGCTGATGGCAATCCCGGAGACGGTCACGGATCATGGCCCGCGTCTGATGTGGCTCCGCAAAGACTGGATAGATGAGCTGGGGCTTAAAGAACCAAAGACTCTCGAGGATGCCTTTGATATTGTGGAGGCATTTGTACAGAACCGGATGGGAACAACAGAAGGTGAAGATCCTGTCGGACTTGTCTGTGATACAGATCTGGTGGGGAGTACCAGTTCCAGCTATTCGGTCGATCCTGTTTTTGACAAATTCAGGTCAAGTCCTCGTAAATGGATCAATCAGAATGGAGAGATTATCTATGGATCTGTGACAGAGGAGACCAAAAAAGCTCTGAGTTATCTGCATGAGCTGTATGAACGCGGGGTGCTGGATCAGAATTTTGCACTCAGGGCACAGAATAATCTGAGAGATCTGGTGGTGAGTGGCAAATGCGGAGCGTTTTTTGGACTCTGGTGGACACCGAATAATCCGCTGATGGATGTCTATGAGATGGATCAAGACGCGGAATGGAAGCCGTATTATCTGCAGGAAGTGGACTGGCAGAATGTATATGCATCTTTCAGCGACAGCAAATATGTGGTTGTGCGTAAGGGGTATGAACATCCGGAAATTGTAATGAAGATCATAAGTGTTCTGTTTGATTACAGCAGATATACCGCTGAGGATGCAGATGAGGTAAATGAATACTTTGCACTGAATGTGGAACCGACAGCCAGGCCGCTGGTCATCAATGTTGATTATAATGAGGCAACCTTCCAGGTCACAAAAGATATACTGGCTGTGATGAGCGGTGAGCGAGAGGAAAGTACTCTCAGCGAGATTGCGAAATCATATTATAATGCGGCAGAAAAATATATCCACGGAAAATCAGAGATGGCAGAAGACAGGGCAGCGTATGAATCCAGACTTGTGGCAGTGGGACGGCTGTTAGATGGAAATTATCGGTCGGCAAAGAACAGATATCTGGATGATACCGATGGTGAAGTCCCAAAATCTCTGCAGCAGCTTGAAAAAGACAGCTTTATCCAGATCATCATGGGAGTAAAGCCGGTTAGTTACTTTGATGAATTTGTAGAAAAGTGGTATGAAGAAGGTGGCGAGGAACTGACACAGCAGATCCGAAAATCTAATTCCTGAAACTAAAAAACAGAGAGGAAGTAAAGATTTCCTCTCTGTTTTTCAGTAAAATTATTTTCCGAGATGCCAGATGTCGTCGTTGTATTCTGCGATGGTTCTGTCAGAAGAGAAGAATCCGGCTTCTGCAATATTGATCAGAGTTCTGCGGCTCCAGTTTTCCTGGTCTGCAGCATAATCGGCCATTGCCTGCTGTTTGCGGACTACATAGGCGTTGAAATCCGGAAGAGTCTGGAACCAGTCTTTGCCGATCAGCTCATTCTGGAGACGTTTCAGGTGTTCTTCATCACC
>CAKRTP010000130.1 GCA_934402155.1 uncultured Blautia sp.
ATATTCAGTCAGCAGAAAGAAAACTTCCTGCATGAACTTGCAAAAAACAAAATGCAGTTTGTACCTATGTATGAAACGGAGGTGATTCTTTATCCGGGAGGAAAGACGGAGCTTTATGCTTCGGGAAAAGAGAGTGTGGAGCCGGAAGATCTGAAGGGGCTTCGTTTTATACAGAATTACCAGGATGAGTTTTTTGATATTGGGGCTGCAGGAGAAGACATATTTCAGTGGCGCGATCTTGACATCTCCGTACTGACCAACAGCGATTATATTATGGAAAAAATGCTGAAGAACAGTCGGGCTTCAAATGTGAGTGGTAGTTATCTTTCTGAAAACAAAACAGGAACGACACCGGGAATCCCACTCAATATGGGAGGCAGCAGAGTGATTTTTGGTTATATACTTCACAGAGATGAAAAAATCGATGAAAGTGTACAGGAATTTCTCGATTTTCTGGTAAGCAGACTTCCCAAAAGTTAATTTTGACTCATTCCAGAACAGCCGAAAGGTATTCGAACTACGAATAGCACATAACCCTCCCACGGGGTTGTGTGCTTTTTTGACATCTGATAGACTTTATCTGACGAATTACTATGCGGATATTTTGTCTGATGATTTACAGACACAAAAGGAGAACTCATGATTAAATACATTTTAAAAAGACTTCTTCAGCTGATCCCGATTCTAATTGGGATCACTTTTTTGTCTTTTGCCATGATGCGTCTGGCAGGCGGTGATGCGGTAACTTATATGTATGAGAATGCCGGTTCAGCAGTTTCGCAGGAAGTCATTGATGAGACACGGAAGGAATATGGCCTGGATCAGCCATTTCTTGTTCAGTATGCGAAATGGTTTGCAGGAATGGCAACCGGAGATATGGGAAAGAGCTATGTGTCCAAGAGAGATGTTTATGAGACCTTCATAGAAAAACTGCCTGCAACGATTTTGTTGACTGTATCATCTGTAGTGCTGACGATGCTTGTTGCAATTCCTCTGGGTATTCTTTCCGCTGTAAAACATAATAAATGGAGCGATTATCTGATCCGATTCTTAAGTTTTATCGGAAATTCCATGCCGAACTTTTTTGCGGCACTGGTACTGATGTATTTCTTTTCCATCAAACTTGGATGGCTTCCGGTCATTACCAATGATAATGTGGCCTTGAGCCTTGTCATGCCGACGCTGACGCTTGCAATATCCATGGCATCCAAATACACCCGTCAGGTGAGGGCGACTATTCTGGAAGAACTGAATAAAGATTATGTTGCCGGGGCAAAGGCAAGAGGCGTAAGAGGAAGCGTGATCATCTGGAAGAATGTCATGAAATCTTCCATGCTTACGATCATCACATTGCTGGCATTATCAATAGGAAACCTCCTGGGAGGAACCACGATCGTTGAAACTATTTTTATGTGGGATGGCGTTGGTAAAATGGCAGTAGATGCTATCACAATGAGAGATTATCCGATCATTCAGGCGTATGTGGCATGGATGGCGATCATTTATGTGGTGGTAAATCTGATTACAGATATCATTTATCATTATCTGGATCCTCAGGTAAGACTAGGAGGTGACAGAGCATGAGTGATATAAACAGAAATGTGACAGTCCGCAGACAGAAGATCAGGAAAAATCATGTCAGGGCAAAGCTGATATTTTTTACAATACTGGTTCTGATCCTGCTTGTCATCGCGGCTTTTGCACGAAAGCTTTGTCCATATGATCCGGATATCCAGGATCTTCTTATGGCACAGAAACCGCCGAGTGCGGAGCATATCATGGGAACGGACCGTTATGGAAGAGATATGTTCTCACGTGTCCTGTCAGGAAGCACGACCAGTATTTATGCGACACTGCTCCTGGTAGCGATTGTTACCGTAGTTGGAACCACAATCGGTATTATCTGTGGCTGGTGCGGCGGAATCGCGGATACGATTCTGATGCGAATATCGGATCTCTTCCTGGCATTTCCAAGCCTCGTTTTTGCACTGGCAGTAGCAGGCGTGCTTGGCGGAGGAATCCAGAATGCGATCATAGCTCTGGCAGTGATCGGATGGCCGAAGTTTGCCAGACTTGCCAGAGGCCTGACGCTTGCCCAGAAAGAAGCCCCGTATCTGATGGCAGTGAGGTTATCGGGAAGCAGTACGTTCAAGATCATGTTCAAGCATATTTTGCCGAACATTGCAGGCCCCATACTGGTGACCTCTGTTCTTGATATCGGTACCATGATGATGGAGCTTGCCGGACTTTCCTTCCTCGGACTTGGTGTAAAGCCGCCGATGGCAGAGTGGGGAAGTATGATCAATGATGGAAGGAGCATGCTCCAGATCTCGCCCTGGATGGTACTTGCACCTGGACTTGCCATATTTATAACTGTTATGATTTTCAATCTCTTCGGTGATACTTTAAGGGACTATATGGATCCCAAAGAGAGAGCAAAAAAATAATAATAAGAAAGGAACCAGACATTATGAAGAAAAAATTAATCGCAGTAATCCTCACAGGGGCAATGCTTGCAGCAGGGATGTCCTCAACTGTATGGGCTGACGGAGAGAAATCCTTTGTGTATGGAACAACCGGATACAGTGAGGAGATGGGAGATGCCGGACTGAACCCACACGACAACTATTCAGGATGGAGTGCTCTTCGTTATGGTGTCGGTGAAACTCTTTTTAAATACAATGATAATATGGAAGTAGAGCCATGGCTGGCAACAGACTATGAGTTTGTAGATGATACAACTGTAAAGATCACACTTCGTGACGGCGTGCAGTTTTCCAGCGGACGTACCATGGATGCAGAGGCGGTTAAGGAATGTCTGGAAGATCTGATCGCAGTTCATGACCGTGCACCATATGACCTCAAGATCGATCATATGGAGGCAGATGGTCTGACTCTTACCATTTATACAACAGAGCCATGTCCGGCGATCATTAACTATCTTGGTGATCCATACGGTGCGATCATCGATATGGAGTATGGAATCCAGGGAGAAGGTGGTTCTGCCAATGTAGCAGGAACTGGTCCATATATTGCAGAGAATGTTACACCGACACAGATCGACCTGGTCAAAAATGACAATTACTGGGGCGGTGAAGTAAAGGTAGATAAAGTTACAGTGAAATCCTTCTCAGACGGAAGTGCACTGACAGCAGCACTGCAGACAGGTGATATCCAGGGTACTTATGGACTTCAGTATGATAACTATCCATTATTTGAAAATAATTCAGACTATACCATCAATTCCTGTGCGACCAGCCGCTGCTTCTTCGGACAGTTCAATATGGATTCAGAGACCATGCAGGATCAGAATATCCGAAAGGCTGTTGAGATGGGAATCGACAAAGACGGATTCTGCTCTGTGATCATGCAGGGACGTGGAGTTCCGGCCAAAGCAGCCTTCCCGAGCAGCTTTTCCTATGGAAATGATGCAGTAGAAACCGTTTCCTATGATCCGGACGGAGCAAAGAAGCTTCTTGAAGAATCCGGATGGACAGATACAGATGGTGATGGATACGTGGATAAGGATGGTCAGAAGTTAAGCATTAACTGGCTGACATACCCGACTCGTCTGGAGCAGCCGAAGCTTGCAGAGTATGCGCAGGCTACACTGAAGGATATCGGAATCGATGTGGTTGTAAATAATACATCTGACCATATGACGATTGCAAAGAGTGGAGACTTTGATGTATATGTAAGTTCTACAACTACAGCACCGACAGGTGATCCGGAATACTTCTTTACCAGTACTGTAACAGGTGCCAAGAACTATGGTAACTATCAGAATGAAGAAGTAACAAAACTGACAGATCAGCTTCACCAGACTTTTGACAAGGATGAAAGAGCAAAACTTGCAGTAGAACTTCAGCAGGATATTCTGGATGATGATGCGTTCTTCTTTGTATCTCATCTGAATATGGGAATCGTAACAAAATCAAATGTTACAGGAATGGCAGCACATCCATGTGATTACTATGAGATCACAGCAGATCTGGATGTAGAATAAAACTCAACTCTGAGGAGAATAAAAAATTATGAATTCTTTGCTTCGTGTAGAGCATGTGACAATTTCTTATAATGGAAAACCAACGGTTGAGGATGTCAGCTTTGAATTAAAGCAGGGCGAAATCCTTGGAATCGTGGGCGAGTCCGGAAGCGGCAAAAGTACGATTATCAAGGCAATCATGGGGCTTCTGGGAGAAGAAGGTCTGGTTACAAGCGGTGATATCTGGTACAAAGGTGAGAACCTTACAGACATGAGCGAAAAAAAACTCCGTAAGCTTCTGGGAACAGAGATCGGAATGGTATTTCAGGACTGCAAAGCCGCATTATGTCCTGTACGTACGATCGGAGCACAGATACATGAAGCAGTGTCAGAACATGAGAAGATCAGCCAGAAGGAAGTTCGGGAACGAGCAGGACAGATCATGAAGAAGATTGGACTGAACGACAGTGACCGCGTGCTGGACAGTTATCCGTTTGAACTTTCTGGTGGAATGAACCAGAGAGTGGGAATCTGTACAGCTATGATCATGCATCCGAACCTGCTTCTGGCAGATGAACCTACCAGTGCGCTGGATGTGACCGTTCAGAAACAGGTAGTAGAGGAACTTCTGCTTATGCGTAAAACATACAATACCGCGATGATTCTTGTAACGCATAATATCGGTGTTGTAAGGCT
>CAKRTP010000131.1 GCA_934402155.1 uncultured Blautia sp.
TCTGTCTGCATTTTACGACGCATTTCTTCCCATTTTTTCTGTCGGTCAGCCATTGCACTGCGATTGTTCGGTGTATACCAGAAATGGTGATCATCCTTTCGAAACTCCTGTTCAAGTCGAAGGACCTCATCCTCCTCACATTTCATAAGGATATAATACACAGCTTCCGCAGTCAGTACCCTCTTTTCCTGTTTCCACTCCTGATATTTCTGACGTCGCAGACTGTCCGGCCGGATATAGACCGCTTTCTGATAAAGATCATCCAGAATACTTTCCACTGCTATATCTGCTGCCAGATCCCAGATTCTCCATTCTCTCTCCTTTCTGCTCCACAGATGACAGAAAAGACAATGCAGAAGTTCATGGAGATACAGTCTGTTGATCTGAATTTTGTTCTGCATAAACATCGGAAGCAGCCACTGCGGCGAAACATAGAGCAGTTTCCCGTCTGTACCGATCACCTGGGTCTTATCTGAAGGCATAATCTTCAGACTGCTCAGGGCACTCTGAAAAAAGCGCATGGAAACAGTCAGTTCATTTCTGGAATTTCTGAAAATGTCCTGACATATTTCCAATATCTCATCCTCTTTTTTTCGCTGCTCATGAACAAAATTTCCAAATTTATTTTTTTCTTCTCTGTTCACAGTTCAAATGCCTTTCTCTTTTTTCTTCCATGACTCTGCAGCCTGTCCATCAGAATACTGACCCATCTGGAATCCCCGGATTTCTGAGCACACTCCAGCATCTTTTCTGTCTCTTCTCTGTACGGAGTGATTTTGTCAAGAATGCTTTGCATTGCCTCGTACTCCTTATTTTTTCCAAGAACACTGACTGCATGCTCTCCATGCTCACGAAGATAATCAATATATTTATTTTCTGCTGTATCAGCCAAATCCATCGGATACAAGAGCCTGTCCAGTGCCATCTTCAGAACGATTTCTTCCTCCTCCCATGCTTCCGCATAAGGAAAAAGCCTGTCATATTCCAGAATATTGAGTTTTTTGTGAAGGAAACTGTTTCTATAACGGATTCCGCTTCCGTGCACATGATTTTCCAAAATCCTTGCCGGTGTATTTTCCACTCCTTCCTCAAAAAATTCCGGAAACCAGAATCTCCCCTGTAGACCATTCCTGTTCATATCAACTCTCAGAGTTTCCGGAAGTTCTGTCAGAATATCTCTCAGACTGGAATCTCCGTTTTCATCTGTTTTCACAGAAATCCTCTCAATTCTGTGACATCCTGTCAGTGCTCCGGCTCCGATGTCTCTCAGTTCCCCTCCAAAACTGATTTTTTTGAGACTGAAACAGTTATAAAATGCATATCTTCCGATTTTGCGAAGATGTTCCGGAAGGATCAGTTCCTTCACTACATTTCCGGATATCTCCGGCATTCCCTCTTCATCCATGACACGCTGTCCGTTATCTGCCCAAAAACACCCACTCAACTTACACCTTTCCAGATCATTTCTGTCCATATGATCAGAAAAGACATATGCGCCAAGTTCTGTCACCAAAAGTCCCTCAAGCATCTCCGGCACTTCCACAATTTCGTCGTTTCCAAACACTCGGTCTATACAGATTCCCGTTTTGTTTCTTCTATATAAATAAATCATTTCCTATTCTTCGCCTGCCTCACCTAAACGGATTTTTTCCATCTGCTCCTGGAACTCTTCCGACATATGTTCAAAAAGATACGTCTTGCTGCTCTGACGATTCTCATGCCACTGTGCTCTCGCATTTTTTTCCGTGTCTTCGATTTCTTTCTTAAGTCCCTGAGCAGAAATCCTGTGCGCTCCCTGTCCCATGATGATAACCTGCTCAAGCCCATCCGAAGTAGCAACTGTCACCTGATTCTGCCGTCCGATCTTGTGAACGGTTTTCTCAATATACTGATCTGCTGTCTCTGCCTCTCTGGTATACACGACATAAATATTATGATAAGTAAAAACTTCTTCCACATGCCCCTCCACCTTATAAGCATCAAAAACAAGAATCAGTGTACATTTACGGTAACCCTGGTAATTACTCAGGATATCCTTAAGCTTATCACAGGCCGCATGCAGATTTTCTTTTGCCAGTTCCTTCAGTTCTTCCCAGGAAAAAATAATATTATATCCGTCTACAAGAAGATATTCTTCTCTCCGCGGCTTTCCCTGTCTGTAACGCACAGTCGGTGTCGAAGCATGTACTGTTTTTTTCTGGAATGCTGTCCGCTCATGTTTTACAGGACCAAAGGTTCTCTCAAAAATTGCCTGGAGTTCTTCCTCCTCTTCATAGCTTCCGCTGTAAGAAAATTTTCCGTTTTTTCCACCGCTGTATGTGGAAATTCCTGTGTTTTCCACCGCTGTACCCGGATTTTCCGCATAATCCACATCCTCATACCAGCTCTCGCCGTCTGTCTGACCAATATCCAGTCCGCTGTTCAGATGCATATAATCCTCAACCTGATCCCACGGCACGACAAATCCGGCTCCATGTGCACAGAAGACAGAACCTGTCGGATTCTCCAGATCTCCCTCCGGATCATATCCTGTATTCCTGACGATTTCCTCCTGGTTCCTGCAGGGGGCATATCCCTTGAGTGTGCAGAAAAGCTTTCCTGTGCCATGTGTGTAGGCAACCACTTCCTTCTGATAATCACGCATCTGAGATACTGCTGCCGTTCCCTTAAGCACTGCAGTTGTTCCGTCTGTCTCCGGCGACTCAAAACTTCCCTGCATCTTCTGGATATCTGCCATTGCTCTTCCAATCGTCTCTGCCGGCACTTCGAGCCGGAATTCATAATACGGTTCCAGAAGAATGTTCCTGGCTTTTCGAAGTCCCTGACGGACAGCACGGTAGGTTGCCTGTCGGAAGTCACCGCCTTCTGTATGCTTCGTATGTGCCCGGCCTGTCAGAAGAGTGATCTGCACATCTGTAAGCGGGGAGCCTGTCAGTACACCGATATGTTCTTTTTCTTCCAGATGTGTAAGGATCAGACGCTGCCAGTTTCTTGCAAGCACATCCTCGCTGCATGCAGTAAAAAACTGACATCCGCTTCCCGGCTCTCCCGGCTCTATCAAAAGATGAACCTCCGCATAATGACGGAGCGGTTCAAAGTGCCCCACACCTTCTACCGGTTCCGCAATTGTTTCCTTGTAGACTATGCTGCCCGCACCAAACTCTACCGCTGTATTAAAACGATCCCAGATTAGCTTCTTAAGGATTTCTATCTGTACTTCTCCCATCAGCTGCGCATGGATTTCTCCCAGCTGACTGTCCCAGAGGATATGAAGCTCCGGTTCTTCCTCCTCAAGCTGCCGAAGTTTTTGAAGCATCTGATGCGGATCACAGTCCGCCGGAAGCTGGATCTGATAATTCAGGACAGGCTCCAGAACAGGAAGTTCAGACTCGCTTTCTATTCCAAGCCCCTCGCCCGGATAGGTTCTGCTAAGCCCTGTTACCGCGCAGACGGTTCCCGCATCTGCCTCTGTGATCGTTGTGTATTTTGCCCCTGAATACAGCCGAAGCTGATCTGCCTTTTCTTCCCAGTCCTCCTGTTTCTGTTTTACACCAGGCAGAGCCTGTTTCCCCCTGGATGAAAGCAGTGTTTTTGCTTTGAGGCAGCCACCTGTGATCTTCATATAAGTCAGACGGTTTCCCTGCTCATCACGTGCGATCTTGAATACTTTCGCCCCGAACTCTTCCGGCCTTTGCAGCTCTGACGTATATTTCCGGATTCCATTCCAGAAATCCTCCACGCCTTCCGCTTTCAGTGCGGAACCGAAATAACATGGAAAAAGTTTTCTCTGATCAATCAGTTCTCTGATCTCTACCTCATCCACATTTCCTGTTTCAAGATACTTTTCCAGAAGCTTTTCATCACAGACTGCAATATTTTCCATCTGTTCCGGATCAAAAAGATATTCTGTGGAAGTATCATCCCCTTCTGTTCTTCCAAAGTCCACACAGTTTTCATGTAGATGGGTCTTAAGGTCCGTAAGCAGTGCATCCTTATCTGTTCCATTCTGATCCATCTTGTTCACAAACAAAAAGACCGGAACCTGATATCTCTCCAGCAGTCTCCACAGCGTCATCGTGTGACTCTGTACGCCATCCATTCCATTGATCACAAGAATCGCATAATCAAGTACCTGCAGTGTCCTCTCCATCTCCGCAGAGAAATCGACATGTCCCGGTGTGTCCAGAAGTGTCACTTCCATATCCTCTGTCTTAAGGATGGCCTGCTTGGAAAAGATCGTGATCCCACGTTCCTTTTCCAGTTCATAATTATCCAGAAAGGTGTCCCCGTGATCCACACGCCCAATCTGTCTGATCACACCACACAGGTACAAAAGCCTTTCTGACAAAGTTGTTTTTCCGGCATCTACATGCGCCAGAATTCCTATTACCAGTTTTTTCATTTTTTTCTCTTCTTTCGAGTCATTCTTATTTTCTCAGGCTCCCTCTGTCGCTTCTTCCATATACATAGGTGCAAGTCTGCGCACTATACTTTCACTGACAGAAACCAGAGTTGCTACATCTTTTTCCTGATTATTCAGGTAGGCATGAAAACATCCCTGGATGCAGAAAGAAAGCATGATATCCTTCTCTGCATCTTTCTGATAATCAGGATATTTCTCACAGATCAGCCGTTTCAGTTCTGTCTCCAGACAGTCACCAAGG